>PATG01000065.1 GCA_002713555.1 Planctomycetaceae bacterium | reverse complement strand
AAGTCAGCCTGGGACGACTGATATTGGCTGAAGAGACCCAAGGCCAAGCTAAGAAAGAGGATGCGATGCATTCCCGATTTCCTCCCCAACGCCAGATATCTGCATGAAAAAAGCCACCCACTCCAAGTTCTCTCGGTTGGCGGCGAACCAGCAAGAAGAAACTCGTAGTGGGTGGCTTACAGTAGCGTTGCTCGGAGTAAAAAAAGTGGCGAATTAAAGGATAAATAAAGTGAAATAAATTCTGTCTGAACGCGTATTATAAGGGACATTGGCCATAATACACGATCCCGCAATTATAACCGATTTATATGGCCCGTAAAATTTTTAGGTTTTTTTGGCTAGCACCCGCATTCAGGGGCTATTTCGTATCGCACTGCGACAATAGTTGTTCCACGCCTTGACGGTAGCAAAAATCACCGAAGGATTCCCCCGTTTCGCGAGCCGATCGGAAGTATTGAAATACCGAAATCAGGGTTGGCACAACCTCCGCCGTGGGGACCTTGTCCTTGTAGATGAAGTTCAACCGATCACCCTGACGGCGTCCACCCAAAAAGATGGTGTACTTATCCAGGGTTTTGCCGACCAGACCGATATCTGAGTTGTAAGGTCGAGCACACCCATTGGGACAACCCGTCATTCGCGTGGTAAAGACTTCGTCGCTGAGTCCCAGTTTTTCTAATTCTGTTTCGAGTTGGTCGATCAGGCTGGGCAGGATACGTTCGCTTTCGGTTATGGCCAGGCCACACGTGGGAAGTGCTGGGCAAGAAATGGCCCAACGACGGCTATTCGAAAACTCTTCGGAGAGCGGGACACAGTGTTCCTTTAAAATGCTTTCGATCTGCGGACGATCCTTTTCTTCCAAATCACAGAACAGGAGACTTTGGTGGGGAGTTAATCGTAAAGGGGGTGCCAGCGTCTTGCAGATTTCTCGCAAGGCTGTTTTCAACCGATAGAGCCCCTCGTCCTTGATACGACCATTTTCAATATTCAGGCCATAAAAAAAGCGACCATCTCCTTGGGCATGCCAGCCCATACCATCGTTGAATTCATGCACATGGATTGGTCGTGGTGCCGGCAGTTCAGCGCCGTAGTACTCTTCGACTTTGGCCTTAAACCGATCGAGGCCCCAGTTGTGAATCAGATACTTTAGCCGGGCTACCTTACGATCGGCTCGATTGCCGAAATCGCGTTGAACCTTCACGATGGCTGTGCTGACGTCGACCGCTTGGTCGGGAGTCACAAAACACAAGGGCTGGGCAATCGCAGGAAACGTTTTGGCAGCGCTGGGTGTGGTGCCAAATCCCCCCCCCACCAGCACGTTGTAGCCGACGATATTCCAGTCTTCACAAACGGCCAACAAACCTAAATCTTGAGAGTAAATGTCCGCACTATTGTCCCCAGGCAGGCCAATGCCCGTTTTGAATTTGCGTGGCAAATAGGTGGGACCATAAATGGGTTCAATTTCGTGCCCGTTCGGGCCGCCACCGGCCAGCTGCTTTTGGCCCGTTTCGCTATCGGTCAACCACAATTCGTGATAGGCCGTTGTGCGTGGTTGCAAATGCTTGGCAATTGCGTCCGCCAATTCCTGCATTTGATCGTAAACCGGATCCCCCTTGTAGGGGCAGGGAGAGCACATCACATTGCGCTCGACATCGCCGCATGCGGCCAATGTGGTGAGCTGTGTTTCGTTGATCCTGCGGATCGTTTCCTGGAGATTTGATTTGAGAATTCCATGGAGTTGCAAGCCCTGGCGCGTCGTAATTCTCAGTGTGGTATTGCCCAATTCGTCACACAGATCCAATTCGGCCAGTAGCTGAGCGCTGGTAAGTTTGCCTCCGGGGATAGCCGTGCGGACCATGAAACTATAGGACTTGCCCGCTTTGCGCGTATCACGGTTATCTTGTTGGTAGGTTCCGTGATGCTTAAGCAATTGGATGCTGGCTTTGCCAAAAAAGTCATTTTCATCGGCCAGTTCTGCGGGAATCGGATCCAGCAAGAAGCGGCTCTCTTCCTTGAAGATCTCGACGGCACTCGGCTTGGTTTTACTGTCTTTGGATTCGTTACTCATCGTTGTCTTCACTACAGTTTTCGTACATTAGGGTTTGCAGGTCGGTCTACACCGCCAGGCCCGCATGTTTTTTTGTCAGCGTCTGCACCTTGCATCAAGGATCCCGAACGACCGTTTGCAACTGCCGCTTGAATGCTTACATCCAGGATCGAGGCCTTTGCACTCCGGTCATCGCAGGCCTTGCTAATCCATGGGAATCGCTCGATCGCAACGATGCTCGATCGCAATAATGCTCGATCGCAATGATATAGCCTGCAAGATTCAGGCAAAATGCCAACACAGGCTATCATAGCTCGACAGGAGCATATGGGCTAGATTGGGTTGGATGGAGTAAGTAGTGGAAGTGTTCTGGCTCGGCAATAGCGGGGGATTTTCCGCAGAAAAGGACCCCCATCCTTTCCAGGCGCTAGGTTGCCGGTTGCGTGGGGAATGCCTACGATGCCCCATCATGGGTGATCAGAATTTGAGTAGTCGTGGCATAGTGTGGGTCGCTACGGGCCTGGGAGTGGGGCTCGTCAGTCCAGCCCCAGGGACGGTAGGCAGTTTGTGGGGTATCTTGCTGGCATGGGCCATCAGCTGCCTGGCCACGGTAGGTGCCCAGATATTCGTCATCGTGCTCATCGGTTTGGCGGGAGTCGTGATCTGCTCAGTCGCAGCGGACGCTCTGGGAGGCAGTAAAGATCCCCAAGCGATCGTTTTTGACGAAATCGCTGCCCTGCCCATGGTCTTTCTGGGCATCGGCGAAAAACATCTGGCCATCTGGATTACCGGATGGTTGTTGTTTCGGCTATTCGATATTACCAAGCCCTGGCCCGTGCGTCGTTACGAACGTCTGCCGGGTGGACTGGGGATCATGGCCGACGACTGGATGGCAGCCGTCTATGCATGGGGTGTTTTGCACGCACTGTTGTGGATGGATCGCGTCCAGCCGCTTATACCGACCTCCTGACAGGTCTGCCGGTAATGATTACAATTGCTCATTCTGTATTGGGCAGAAAGAGTGTTTTGCCTGATCACTCCATTTCAAAGCCCTGTTTCCTGATACTCTCATTCCAAGACCATGCCTGCCGAACGACTTGATGGAAAAACGTTAGCCAAAGACATCCGCCGAGAATTGACGGATGAAGTAGCCCAATTTGTTGGTAGTTCGCAGGCGACACCCAGGCTGGCAGCCGTGCTTGTGGGCCAGGACCCGGCCAGCGAAGTTTATGTGCGCAACAAACGACGCGATTGCCAGGAAGTCGGCATCCAAAGTGACTTGCATCAACTGCCCGAGAATACGACCCAAGAGGAATTGCTCGCCCTGATCGAGCAATTGAATCAAGATAGTCAGGTCCACGGTATCCTGGTTCAGTTGCCTGTGCCTAAGCAGATTGACACCGAAAGTGTTTTGCAGGCGATCAATCCGCTCAAGGATGTTGATGCTTTTCATCCTGAGAATGTCGGCTTGCTAGTTCAGGGCCGTCCACGTTATTTGCCCTGCACTCCCCACGGTGTGCAGCAGATGCTCCAACGAAATAATATTCCCATAGCGGGACAGCATGTCGTCATTGTGGGGCGGAGCGACATCGTGGGTAAGCCACTTTCAATTATGCTAGCTCAGCGTGGCCTGGATGCCACCGTCACAATTTGCCATAGCCGTACGCGTGATTTACCAGTGGTCACACGATCGGCAGATATCCTGGTGGTGGCCATCGGCCGACCTAACTTTGTGACATCCGAAATGGTCAAACCAGGAGCTACCGTCATTGATGTGGGCATCAACCGCACAGAGAACGGTCTGGCGGGCGACGTCGATTTTGCAGCCGTAAACGAAGTAGCCGGATTCATCACCCCAGTTCCCGGCGGTGTCGGTCCACTCACCCGGGTAATGTTGCTGGTAAATACCTTGGCGGCTGCAAAAAGATTGGAGCAAGGTGAACCGTAATCGTCGCTGCAATTGAATCGTGCATCGATCCCGCATCTCCCTTCTCGCTTTCCAACATACCGCCCCGCGCTCTCATGCTGAATGGCATGAGTGCTCGGTTGCTCCCTTCCCCCTTCTACTACTAATGCTACCGCCCTGCGCCCGCTTGCCACTGGCAACCGTGCTCAGTTGCTCCCTTCACTCCTCTCTGTCGTATCGCTTCATAAAACATTACCGCTGCAGTGGCCGATACGTTGAGACTGTCGGCGATTCCTTGCATGGGCAATTGGACTCCAGTTATTTGATTGCCTTGCCAGGCTTTTGTGAGTCCATCCGATTCGCTGCCTAGTACCAGGACGGCGCCTTGGCGAAGATCCATTTCGTAAAACAATGCTTCTGCTGCGGGCTGGGCAGCAAAAATGGGGAGTTGCCATAGGCGGAGCTGCGCTAAGGTCTCTTCCAATGTTGCGGTGCAGATATGTGGCGCAAACACAGTGCCCAGACTAGCTCGAATCGTATTGGGATTGAACAAGTCCGTCTGCGGATCGGCCAGGATGATTCCATCGATTCCTGCCCCGTCCGCCGTGCGCAAAATGGCACCAACATTGCCTGGTTTTTCAATTCCTTCAAGTACGGCGACCAGCGGCTTCTCGGGCAAGCTCAAGTTGCCCAGGTGTCGTTCGGGAGTTTGGGCCACAACAACCAGACCCTCATTGCGCTCCCCAAAGCAGAGTTTTTCCCAGACTTCGGGAGTTACATTGGCACGGAATATTCCGGTATCTGGAAGTTGTTCCAGCGCCGACAGGGCACTCTGCGAAGTGCAGTACCTGGGGCATATATAGACTTCTAGAAATTGTATCTTGGCTGCCATCGCACGATGGATTTCTCTTGCTCCATCAATAAGAAAGCGACTTTGCTTTTCGCGTTGGCGCCGACTTCGCAACTTTGCCGCATCCTTCACACGTGCGTTCTGACGGCTGGTAATTTTTTCCGTTGGCATGATGAACCCTGACAGAATGATTGGAATGGCAGTATGGTTGCCAGCGAACTCATGACGAACGGATGAAATCTCCGGGCAGCCCGTCATTGTAGGCCAAAGTTTGCTGTCATGCAGGCCAGCGCGCAAAAATACCACTCGATAGCTTACGACCCGCAGCCGTTTGGAGGAACAGCTTGCCACTCCGGGGGGGCTGGCCACAGTGGCCGAAGATTCCGTCCGACAAGTAGGCGTTCAATTCTGCCGGGCCGATGTCGGGAGTATGGCACGTACATAGAATCAGCTTACGGTCTTCCGAACTCAGTTGTCCGCAGATTTCGAGTAAGGGCAATAAATCGCGCCGAATCGACCAGGCTTCTCCTTTGGGACCGTGCCCATAGCTGGGTGGATCAAGAATGATTGCATCGTACTTGTTTCCCCGTTTGAGTTCCCGCTGGCAAAACTTGAGAGCATCTTCCACAATCCAACGTATCGGACTTTTGGCCAATTGGGAGAGTTCCGCATTACGACGCGCGCGGGCAACCATGCTTTTAGAAGCGTCCACATGGGTTACGTTGGCGCCGGCAAGTGCAGCAGCCATCGTGCTGCCTCCCGTGTAGGCGAACAGGTTCAGGACATGGACGGGTTTTGCCGCTTTATGAATTTGCTGGCTGATCCACTGCCAGTTCTTAAATTGTTCTGAAAAGATTCCTACTTGTCCCGAAGGCAAGGGTGCAAGCTCGAAGGTGATGCCAAGGTCAGCGGTTCCCAAAATGCATGTTGGCGTTGGCCAATGTTCGGGACGGGGTGTCCATTTGCCATTCGTAGCTCGTGACCCGTCATAACGGGCCGTCGCTCCAGCCCATGTGGGTGTTTTTTTTGTAGGTGTCTCATCAACGGCCGTGGGGCAGGGACGGTCGAGGATCCAGGTTCCAAACCGTTCCAGTTTGCGCCCTGCACCAAAATCCAATAGTTCGTAATCGGTCCAGTGTGTTGTCATGGTTTGTTGTAGCCCTGATGGACTTGCTCGGCAGATTTACCCCGAGCGATATCATTGTCACCGGCATAGAGTAACACCACACGTGGTTTGTGTTTCAAAATGAGCCTGCTTCACATAGTGGGTCGTGTCGCACAGTTCGGAACCCCCATAACCTCGATTGATAGGTTTCTCATGTGGAAAGTACTTTGGCAAGTCCCATATGCGAATACTGGAACTGCCAACAAATAAGTAACTTTGTTGAGGAGGAGGCTTTTTAGCATCGTCCAATTCGAATTGAAAAATGGCCTTTTTCCATTTCTCTGGGGTACATGGCGATTCTTTGGCCGTACCATTCACAGCTGCTACCACAGGAAAAAATAAGCATGCTGTCAAAAAAGGAGTGTTTTCACGTTAGATCCTTTGGGGGTCGTTTGAAGTCGATTCCCTGGCAGGGAAAGAACTTGTCAAAAATCGTCGTCTTGGGAGTTTTGCGAATTCGTCGTATAATGTTCGGTTCGCGCCATTTATCCAACAGGCCATTCGGGCTGGTTTTTAAAACAATCGGCTTTCTCTTTTGGAGAAGCCTTACCTGAACAATACGGACGTAATGCCCACTTCCGATATCATCATCAAAGGCGCTCGCGAGCACAATCTCTGCGACGTCGATTTGGTTTTACCACGTAACCAACTGATTTGTCTTACCGGTGTTTCGGGCAGCGGCAAGAGTTCGTTGGCATTTGACACCTTATTTGCAGAAGGGCAGCGGCGTTATGTAGAAAGCCTTTCGACCTTCGCTCGCCAATTTCTGGGTCAGATGCCGAAACCGGATGTTGACCACATCAGCGGCCTTAGCCCTTCGATCTCCATTGCGCAAAAATCAGCTGGGAGCAATCCCCGCTCGACGGTGGGAACAATCACCGAGATTTACGATTTTTTGCGTGTGCTTTATGCACGTGTTGGCCAAGGCCATTGTCCGGAGTGCCAGCGTCCCATCACGGCCCAATCGCGCGAGCAGATCATAGCCCGGATTATGTCGCAACCTGCGAAGGCAAAATTTGCCGTACTGGCTCCGGTCATTCGCGGACAGAAGGGCGAATATCGCGACTTGTGCGAAGATCTTCTCAAGCAAGGCTTTGTGCGAGCACGAATCGACGGCCAGATTGTTCAACTGACGGACAATCTCTCTCTTGATCGACAAATGCGACACGACATCGAAGTGGTCGTGGATCGCCTTACCAATACGTTGGCGATTCGTAGTCGGTTGGCGGAGGCTGTCGAAACGGCCCTCAAAGTTGGTGAGGGCAGTTTGATCATTGCGCCCGAATCGGCAGAACCCGTCGAGGGCAAGACCCACCGTCGATCACGCAGCAAGAATCCCACCGACATTTTTTTTAGTGCCGACTATGCCTGTAACGAATGTGGTTTAAGTTTTCAGCCACCCTCACCTCAATTGTTCAGCTTCAATAGTCCTCAAGGCATGTGCTACGAGTGCGATGGTTTGGGTCAAATGTTCAGTTTTGATACCAGCAAGCTGGTTACCGACCCTGCCAAATCGTTCGCCCAGGGTTGTATAGAGTTGGTAGGGGGTTGGAAGGATTTGGGACGCTGGAAACGGCATATCTACAAAGGTGTCGCAGATACCATTGAACGCAAGCAAGAGTTAGCAGATGGGATGTTGCTCGAAACGGCCTGGGAAGAACTCTCAGAGCAGCACAAGCACTACTGGTTGTGGGGTACGGGGGACCAGCACATCACCTATACGTGGCGTGGCGGCAAAAATTCTCAAAAATACGGGGGCACCTTTGATGGAATCATTCCTGAATTGCTGGAAAAATACCGTGGCGCTAAAAGCAAATCGCTCATAGCCAAGCTAGAAAAATTTATGAATGTGATTCTTTGCCCTGATTGCGAAGGTCAGCGCCTGAATCCACAAGCTTGTGCGGTAACCTTATCGGCATTGCATCCAGACTTTGCCAAGCAGCCCAAGTTGAGTCTGCCTGAAGTCAGCGCATTATCGATTGAAGAGGCCGAAAAGTTTTTCGATCAGCTGGAACTCGACAAAACGGGCCAAACGATTTCGAGTGAAGTGCTGAAAGAAATTCGAGGTCGACTGGGTTTTCTCACGAATGTTGGTTTGGACTATCTGTCGCTGGAACGTACAGCGCCTACGCTTTCGGGTGGAGAAACACAACGTATCCGTCTGGCGGGTCAGATCGGCTGTGGATTGGTCGGTGTGCTCTACATACTCGACGAGCCCTCGATCGGCTTGCACCCTCGCGACAATGATCGATTGCTGGCAACCCTTGAGCGACTACGTGACCAGGGAAATACGGTTGTTGTTGTAGAACATGATGAAGACACGATGCGGGCTGCCGACCACATTATTGACTTTGGTCCTGGTCCTGGGGTCCGTGGTGGCGAGGTGGTTGCTGAGGGAAATGTCTCAGCCGTGTGCAAAGCCAAGAGAAGTGTGACCGGCGCCTACTTGTCGGGAAAACGCGAGATCAAGGTACCCAAAAAGCGAAGAATTGAATGGCCAGACTCAGCGCACGAAGACGAAGGTGCCCCCGCACTCCGCATTCTGGGAGCGCGGCACAATAATCTGAAGGATATTGATGTTGAAATCCCGTTGGGTGCTTTTGTTTGTATGACGGGCGCCAGTGGCAGCGGCAAGAGTTCTATATTTTCAGACATTTTGGTCGAAACATTGCGCCGTGATCTTAATAACGGCAAAGGGACTCCAGGCGAACATGATCGCATTGAGGGTATGGAACACCTGGATAAGATGATTGCAATCGACCAGTCGCCCATTGGACGAACACCCCGTAGCAATCCGGCCACCTACATTAAAGTCTTTGACGAAATTCGAAGCCTTTACGCGCAGCTTCCCGAGTCCAAGCGGCGTGGATACAAGCCGGGGCGGTTTAGCTTCAATGTTGCTGGTGGTCGTTGCGAAGCATGCAGTGGAAACGGTTCCAATAAGTTGGAGATGGACTTTTTAGCCGATGTATGGATTACCTGCAATGTATGTCAGGGCCATCGCTTTAATCACGAAGCACTCCAAATCCAATACAAAAACAAATCCATTGCCGACGTGCTGGAAATGGATGTTCAGCAAGCGCTCAAGCATTTTGAGAATATTCCTAAAATCAGCAACAAGCTTGAAACCTTGCATGCCGTGGGTTTGGATTATCTCAAACTGGGGCAGCCTTCACCGACGCTCTCGGGCGGAGAAGCACAACGCATCAAGCTGGCGCGTGAATTGGTCAAAAAGTCGACGGGCAAGACTTTGTACATGCTCGACGAACCTACGACCGGGTTGCATTTTTCAGATATCGATTTATTGCTCAAAGTTCTGCATGACTTTGTCGATGCGGGCAATACGGTGCTCGTGGTCGAACATAATCTGGATGTCATCAAAACGGCAGACTGGATTATCGACCTGGGTCCCGATGGAGGGAAGTATGGCGGGCAGGTCGTGACCACCGGTACACCCGAGCAGGTAGTGGAGTATGCAAGCAAACAACAGAAGGTTAGCAACAAGAAAAGTGTTCCCGAGCAGGCACTCGTCTCTCATACAGGATTGGCGTTGGCTGCTCATCTGAGTAAAGATTCCCGGTCGTTGGCCAAATCAAAACCGAGTACCAGGCGAAAGGTCCAACAGGCCACGCAAATTGTGGTCCAAGGCGCTGAACAGCACAACTTGCAAGATGTCAATGTAAAGATTCCACGTGATGAGTTCACCGTATGCTGTGGTCCTAGTGGCAGCGGCAAAAGTTCGCTGGCGATGGATACTGTCTATGCTGAAGGCCAAAGACGTTACGTCGAAAGTCTCAGTTCGTATGCCAGGCAATTTATCGGACAAATTCAGAAGCCACGGGTGGAATCCATTGAAGGGCTCTCACCAGCAATCGCGATCGAGCAACGCACGACCGGTCATTCGCCCCGCTCGACAGTAGGAACGGTTACTGAGATCTATGATTATTTTCGCATTCTATTTTCTCGCTTGGGTCAAATGGTTTGTCCCGATTGCGAGGTGCCCGTAGGGACTCAAAGTTCAGACGAAGTCATCGATGCCGTACTGGCAGAGCCTGCGGGGACGCGCCTGTATTTAATGGCACCCATAGAATTGCCGATGGGAAAAACTTACGAGGAACTCTGGGAATCGCTGCGTACTAGTGGCTATGTACGTGTTCGTGTCGACCAACAAACGTACGAATTGGCTGAAATGCCAAACATCGATCGTCGTCGCAAGCATGATATCGAAGTTCTCATTGATCGTGTTACAGTCAATCCTGATTCGCGCGGTCGGTTGGCCGACAGTGTGGAGAATGCTCTGACACTGGGCAAAGGCATACTCCATACGCTGGTGGTCCAAAAGGATGTGCCCGAACATCGGTGGCAGTCGAAAATCCATAGCCAGCATCTGGCCTGTGGTTCTTGTGGTCGAAGTTTTGAACCCTTGTCGCCTCACCATTTTTCTTTCAATAATAGCTTGGGTTGGTGTGATGCTTGCGAAGGTTTAGGTACCGAAATTGGTGCAAACCCGGCATCCCTCCTGCGTAGTACACAACTCACGCTTGCCGAAGGGGCCGTCCTGGCCTGGCCCAATATCAAGCAACCCCTGTTTGCTGCAATGCTCTCAGCCTTGTCGCAGCACACGGGCCTCCCCCCCGACGTCCCCTTTGACCAGCTGGCTCCACGGCACCGGCGCATTGTCTTGTACGGCACGGGCGAGGAGTGGATTGAGGTCAAAATGGATAGTGAGGTGCGCAGAGCGAAAAAGAAAAATCAGGAGAAAACGGGAAGTACGTTCCGTTTTCAGTACAAAGGCCTTTATCCGGCCCTGGAAGAAGCTTCACGCTTGTCGCCTCGTCTGCGAGCCAGACTAGAGCATTTGGTTGACGAAATAGAGTGCAGTCAGTGTGGGGGAAGCCGGTTACGCGATGATGCATCTTCCATGCAGTTTGCGGGACGTACGATTGCCGAGTATTGTCGTTTGCCTCTGGGCCAGTTATTTCCAGTCGTACAAAAATGGAAGCTTTCCAAGGCAGAAAAGAAAGTGGCTGGCGAGTTGATTCGCGAGATAAGCAACCGACTTACATTTCTTGTCGATGTGGGATTGGAATATCTGACCATTGGCCGTCAGGCTCCCACACTATCAGGAGGTGAATCACAACGAATCCGCCTGGCAAGTCAGGTTGGGAGTGGCCTGTGCGGTGTGCTCTATGTGCTGGACGAACCCACGATAGGTCTCCATCCACGCGACAATCAGCGTTTGATTCAGGCATTGCACAAGTTGCGCGATCTTGGAAATACCCTGCTGGTCGTGGAGCATGATCGTGATGTGGTTGCCAGTGCCGATAGTCTACTCGACTTTGGTCCTGCCGCAGGTCGTTTGGGTGGTGAAATTGTTGCGCGGGGGACTCCTGAACAAGTTGCCAGCAAGCGGAAGAGTGTGACGGGGCCCTATTTGTCAGGCAAGAAGGCGATACCCGTTCCCAAGACTAGGAGAATCGAAGTCCCAGGGGCGACGCGCAGAAAAGGCAACACGAAAAAGTCTTCCCAGCTCCCACCCAACAGCTCCATCCTTCGGGTGGTAGGTGCGCGTCACCATAATCTGAAGAACATCGATGTTGCAATTCCTCTGGGCACGCTCACCACGGTGACGGGTGTGAGTGGCAGTGGAAAAAGTTCGTTGGTCCAAGAGATCCTCTACGCTCAATTGGCACGCATGCTCCATCGCGCAGGAACCAATCCTGGAGCACACGACCGAATTGTGGGTGTTGAGAAAATCGATAAGGTGATCCGTGTCGACCAACGTCCTCTGGGCAACACGCCTACTTCGAACCCGGCTACCTACACGGGGCTGTTTGAATTGATCCGGCAATTGTTTGCCCAACTTCCTGAGGCAAAATTGCGAGGTTATTCTGCCAGACGGTTTAGTTTTAATGTTCCAGGTGGACGTTGTGATACGTGCGAAGGTGCTGGTCAGATATGCATCGAAATGCACTTTTTGCCGGATGTGTGGGTCGACTGCGATACGTGCTATGGCAAGCGTTACAATCCTGAAACACTTGATGTACGTTACTGCGGTCGTTCGATAGCGGATGTGTTGGAGATGTCGTGCGGTGAGGCACTTGAGTTGTTCAAGAATATCCCCAAAATTCGACGTATCCTTCAGACACTTTGCGATGTGGGTCTGGATTACGTTGCTCTTGGCCAGAGCGCTGCAACACTCTCAGGAGGTGAAGCGCAGCGTGTCAAGCTTGCTTCGGAGCTTGCTCGTCCCGACACGGGCAAAACGCTTTACGTACTCGACGAGCCTACAACGGGTCTGCACTTCAACGATATCGTCAAACTCCTTGATGTACTCCATCGGCTCGTTGATCTGGGCAACACGGTGCTGGTCATTGAGCACAACCTGGATGTTATCAAACAGGCCGATTGGATCATAGATATTGGTCCTGAAGCTGGTGCTGGTGGAGGAACCGTAGTGGCTGAGGGGACTCCAGAACAAATTGTTGCAGGAATTTCTCAGGCAAAAAGTGGATCGCAAAAAAAGAAAGCGACAGTCAAGAAGGCCCCCAGACGTAAAGCACCCACTGCAAAAGTCTCGCATACGGCTCTCGCACTTGCTCCGGTGCTCGCTGCCGGTCCTCGTAAAGAGCGAAAGATTTACGATTTTGCAGCCGCCGACGCCCGGCGAGAGGATGACCTTGATATCAATCAATTGGGTGAAAATGTAAAGATGCCCTGGGAGATTGATGGGCGTCGTTGGCACACACACGATCGAGTGAGCCGAGCGGGAGAAAAATGTCATTGGGATGGCAAGCTGCTGGATAAGATCGAGCGACGCATTCAGGAATTGGGCAATTTCAGCGAAACCAACTGGAACTCGCGCACGATTGTAGAGGTGGCCGCCGAAAAGAAGAGCGATGGCTGGTTTTTTCATGCCATTACCGGTGAGCCATGGCTCCTCAAACTAAAATTTCGAACCGCAAAGAAGACATTCCAGCGTGATGAGTTAATGATCGATCTGGATTTGAAAACACTCAATGACTTGCCTGAGATCGAAGCTTACAGTCGTGGTCCGCGCATCAAATGCAAGAATTTGAGGGGCCCCTGGCAAGAAGTGCAGATTGCTGCCTACAGTCGTGCCGAATTGGACACACCCGCATTTTGGGAATTTCTCGAAAAAGCAGTGCAAGGTTTTCAAAAGTTTACGCAGCGAATCGAGCAAAAACCTGAAGACGTGATGCCTTGGAAAGTTCTGGGCAGGCGTTGGCACTTGGCTCGCAAAGGTTTTCCGCCCGGCAAAACGCCCCATTGGCCCAACGAAGTCCTGGAAGATCTGCTGGAAAACTTGGGTGAGGTTGCCGGGACCGATACCAACGGTTCACAGTTTCTATGGAATAACCAGCAAGTCGTTCATTTGCGAGTCGCGGAGCAGCGCGAGCCGTGGGCAACCGTCTACACGAAGCGCCTGGCAGGCGTTGATCTGGTACTGAGCGGTCCAGCGGGTGCTTTTGCCACGGGGCGCATTTCAGCACTTGCTTCACAGCGCACGATTACTCCGGGCGAAGATCGCGACCAGGTCAAGTTGCGATTTGAGTCACCTGCTGACTTGAACCAGGGTGATTTAGCATCCTTCTTGATCGAGCATCTGGAAGCAGTTCGCGGAGCCGCAGCAGAGATTACGACTGGCTAGCGTGCGCATTGCCCCGTGGAATGCTATCACCTGATAGGGTGAATTGCACCCATCTTCTGACTTGAGTGCATGTGTTGTAGCCATCATGCTCCGCATGATGTTTGCCAGGCAGCGGCTGTTATGTGGCTAACCGCTGGGATTGGACATCCTGCTTTGGTGCTCCCTTTCATCACTACGAGAGTGATGGTTACAATCCAGGCAAAAGGGCCTAGAGCAACTTACCCTTATGCGTAGCGAAAGCCGCCAAGGCTTTCGGCAGCGCTCCACCCAACGGTGCCCACCGAAATTCTAGGCGAATTTCCCTACGACCGGAATGTATTTTCGAAAGTTGCCCTAGTATGTTGGTCCAACAAGGCAGAACAGTTTTCATGAAAGCACCTTTTCAGCACCCCCGGCGTTTGCCTCCAGAGCAGGGTACTTATGTTGTCATCACACCGACACTTGTGAAATGATGTGTAGAGCACTCGCTTCTTCAAGCGGCTGGTTCAGCGTCTCGGCGTTTGAAGAACCCGTTTTTGCGCGACCTGCGCCACAATGTTGCCATGACCTCGCTGAGCGAATTTGCGCTGCACTGCCGATACGGTGAGTCGGCTGGCAATTCCTGCATGAGTCTTTTGTGGGCTGTAGGCAAGGCGTGATAAGGCATGGAGGGGAAGATGTGGTGCAAGGCATGAAAGCGCAGTCCAACGGGTGCCCAGAGTCCTGCAATGAGCGGATTGTTTGGGAAATTCACAGAGTCGAGCATTTGCTCGACAAAATTCATCTCTGTGCCATCGTTGGTCCAGCGATGTGCCCCTAGGGTGCGCAGGGCGTTGATCCCGATAATAAACACTCCCGTGCAATAGACTTGCAACAAAAAAGTCCACGGAAGGGGTTCGTCGAACATCAAACCAAATGAGGTCGTCAGGCGAACGGCAATGAATGCTATCCATAAAAAACAGAACACTTCTTGCATCCGCATGATGCGCAACACGCGTGGTGTTGGCAAAGGGCGAATATACATGGGGTCCATGATCATCGATGAGGCATGACGATGGACCCAATTACGGAGCGGGCGACTGACCCACGTCAGTGGTGTCAGAATGCCAAATCGAATTACGGCCAGTACGGGGATCACAAACACTTGCGATAGGTAGTAGATAATTTGCCAGGCTGGCAGGCTGGCAAGCGGGATGTATTCACCGTCTTCTTCCGTACCATAGTGCTTGCGTCGATGGTGATCGAGATGTGTGTAGTACACGAAGGTGGGTATCAAAAACGGAATACCACATAATAGATTCCAAACAAAGCGGAAGGTCTTGAATTCGCCATCGCGGATATGTACGAGTTCATGAATAAAAAGTACGGCCCGGTAATACAGGAGCGACGAGATAATAAAACTGGCTATCCGAATGGGCCAATGCCAGAAGGTGTCGGTGGTCACCGTTTCTGGGTAATGCACGAGCCCAAAGAAGAAAACTCCGAACGCTATGCTGAATAGAAAGTCAGGCCAATAAACCCACGGATTGGGGCTGAAGAATTCTCCGACGATCCGACGAGCTTCGGAAAGCGAGAATTCGTGCGAATGGTCGCCCGCGGGAACAGGAGCATGGTTTACGGTTGCAGCCAAAAGTTGTCTCCAAAGGTATCATTCAGGCAAACTTGAGTGATTACGGTGTTCTGTCCGACTGTGATGCGGGAATTAGTACTCGGGAGTCGATTTTATCCCGCAGACAAAGTGCTGACTAGGCTTAGTGCTCGGCGACTGCTTGTTGGCCCTGAGGAGCATGGATAGACTGGAGGGACGTAGGTTTTCATCAAATCGCCATTAACTGAAAGCCCGGTGCCGACTCAGCAGGGTTGACCCCAATCGCCGTACTCCAAATTACTAGCGACCGAACGCTGGAATCCCGATATTGGAACACCCGTATTGGCTGGCAATTCTAAATTCTTACCCTATCATTTCCCGTGCAAGAAGTTGTTATTACTGGTATCGGTATTGCCTGTCCTTTAGGCGTGGGCCGTGCGGACGTTTGGTCGACTATTGAGAATCGGCAGAGCGGTGTGCGATCATTGCCACACCTGGTAGAAGCAAATTATCCAGTCCCTATTGGCGGGGTCGTACCTGACTTTGAGCCCAAGCAATACGTCAAACCGCGTAAAAGCTTGAAGGTCATGTGTCGTGAGACACAACTCGGATTTACAGCAGCCGAGTTTGCCTGGGAAGATGCGGCGTTGGCCGAAGCAATATTTGACCCTGACCGGATTGGTGTGGTCCTGGGTACAAACAGTTTACGCTCCGAAATTGATGAGTTGGCGGGAATTTTTCGTGCTGCCTGCAAGGAGCAAAAATTTGATATTCGGCGGTGGAGCGAGGGTATGCGAGAGTTGTACCCGCTTTGGATGCTTAAGTATTTGCCAAACATGACTGCTTGTCATGTAGGTATCGCTCATGATTGTCGGGGCCCCAATAATTCGATTATTCATGGAGACGTTTCCAGCCTGCACGCCATGATCGAAGCCGCAGATGTGATTGCTCGCGGCCATGCAGATATCATGATCGCGGGCGGTGCAAGTTCCATGCTCTCTTTAGTCGATTTGGCTTGGCACGGTGGAGCACGAATGTCACGCCGTATTGAAGATCCAGCTGGCGCGTGCCGGCCATTTGATGCGGATCGCAGTGGTGCGGTGGGGAGCGAGGGTTCGGCTGTTTTCGTGCTTGAAAGCAGGGCCCACGCTCAGCAGCGGGGAGTCAAGATTCAAGCAAGTCTTCTGGGTTATGGGCGACGGTGTGAGCCGTGTGCGGATACCAAACAGCCAACAGGCCAATCCATTGGACAGGCCATTGAAGCGGCCCTTGCCATGAGTCAAATGTCGGCGAACGATATTGGCCATGTGAATGCCCACGGATTGGGTACTTGCGAAGATGACGCCATCGAAGCTCAAAAAATTGAACAGATTCTTGGTGATGTTCCGGTGACAGCGCTCAAAAGCTTTATGGGAAATCTTGGTGCAGCAGGTGGAGCTGCCGAATTGGCGATCAGCTTGATGGGGCTTGAGCAAGGACTGGTGCCACCAACTCTCAATTACGAAAAAGCCGATCCGGCTTGTCCTGTGAACGTGGTTACCAAACCTCAGGCGCCCACATCACCTATCGTTTTAGCCCTGAATCACAAGCTGACAGGCCAGGCCAGCGCGCTACTCGTTAGAGCTGAGTAAAAGAGTATTCCATCAAGAGAAGCTCCCCAAATCCCCCTTCCTCTGTCTTCTGGGCAAGGGGGCCCACTTAAGGCTACCGTAGCAGATAGGAATATAAGCGCTAGTCCCTTCTCATACCGCGTTCCATGTCTCGCTGCATGGCCTTTTTCTTCAATGTTTCGCGTTTGTCGTAAAGTTTTTTGCCTCGGCAGATTCCCATCAAAACCTTGGCACGGCCGCGCTTGAAATACATTTTCAGTGGTATCAGGGTGAGGTTTTTCTCATACGCTTGGGCGGCGAATTTTCGAATTTCACGACGGTGGAGCAATAACTTTCGCGGACGTTTGGGAATATGATTGAGTTGGTGGGCATAACTGTATTCCTGAATATTGCATCCTAAGAGCCACAACTCATTGTCCATCACCCGCCCGTAAGCTTCTTCCATAGAGAGCAAGCCATTGCGCAGGCTTTTCACCTCGCTACCGGTCAGCACAATACCACACTCCAGCGAATCAAGCACATGGTAATCGTGGCGCGCTTTGCGATTTTGGGCGATTACTTTTTCGTTCTTCGCCTCGTCTTTGCTAGTCGTTTTATTTTTACCTTGCTTAGCCGTGGCCAGGGTCTCCGCGCAAAAATAGTATGTGGGTGGATTCTGCTCCCTCGCGGGAGCCACTAGCAGAATAACGGGCAGCGCTTGCAAAAGAAACTAGAACCGGTTCAAAAAATCCTGAATCCTCTCGCTCGAATTGATTCAGGACCGAAAGAATGTCCCGAATTCGAGGAGATTTCTAAGGCGAATTGTACAGTTCGGGGAAGGAGCAATTAGAATTTTAAACGAGTTTCCCTTATGTCAGGATCGTTTATTCCGATACGGGCGGCCAAGAGTCGCTTTTGGGTTGATTATCTCCCAGGAAACCAAGAACGGGAGATTGGACAGAACCCGTATTATCTTCCGTCGGCGGTACCTTGAAATGCTGCGTCAAGTCAGTGTGTAGCTGCACGCATTCCAAATAACGTTTCCGGACGTCTTCGTGGTCCAGGATCATTTTCTCAAGGCGCTTGGTCCGGCCTACTGCCCACTCAGCTACGGGCTAGATTCCTCGGTCGCTGCGGTCGGTCGGAATGACAAATGTGGGTAACGACAAGCCCCCAACCCCTCCCCAAGCATGGGGAGGGGGAAAGGCTCGCCGCGGGACAATAAATGCCCGGGGGTACTGGCAGCACAATTATTGGGCGCAAACCTATTTCTGCATGGCAAAGGTGCGTTGCGCTATCGCTTCACGCCTACAGACTGCGCCAATCCGTGTTTCCCGAAGCGCAGGGATGCCCTGTATTCTGCCTCTAAGAAGTCCTTGATATTTTTGAATTCCACACTCGGTAACTGATCCCAGATTGTGTAGCGAAATGTCAGACAGAAAATGTTAGATTGTAGTTGCGCCGCTCAGAATAATCGATCTGATTTCAATGACAATTCCTTCGGTACATCGAAACGTTTGCTATGCCCAATCATCTTGCTGACGAAACAAGCCCCTACTTACTACAGCACAAAAACAATCCAGTGGATTGGTATCCGTGGGGACCTGAGGCGCTGGATCGAGCCAAGCGAGAGAAGAAGCCCATATTTTTGTCCATAGGTTACTCGGCTTGCCATTGGTGTCATGTGATGGAGCACGAGAGCTTTGAGAACGAAGCGATCGCCAAGGAGCTCAATCACAAATTTGTCTGCATTAAAGTGGATCGTGAAGAACGTCCGGATCTCGATCAAATCTATATGAATGCGACACAAATCATGACTGGGCGCGGCGGTTGGCCGATGAGTGTATTTCTAACACCCGAATTGAAGCCGTTTTTTGCTGGCACCTATTGGCCACCAAGTACTTCACGCGGCATGATTGGCTTTGACCAGGTAATAGCCAAGGTCTCGGATGCGTGGGTGAATAACCGGGACGCAGTTGCCACCCAGGCAGATAGGCTCACACAAGAGCTAGTCCGTATGGAACAAACGGCAGGGTCTGACGAAGAACTCACAAAAGAATTGCTCGTGAATGCCTACGAGCAACATCGCAAAACCTTCGATAGCAACTACGGTGGTTTTGGTAGTGGCCCCAATAAGTTTCCTGCGCCCATGTCGTTGCAATTACTGCTCAGGTATTGGCACCGGCATGGCGACCAGCAATCGCTTAATATGGTTGTCAAATCGCTTGATCGGATGGCAGCAGGTGGTATTTATGACCACTTGGGTGGCGGGTTTGCCCGTTATACGGTCGATCCCCATTGGCTTGTGCCACACTTTGAGAAAATGTTGTATGACAACGCTCAATTGGTGACAACGTATGTTGAAGCCTACCAGGTTACAGGTGATGAAAACTATGCGCGTGTCGTGCGTGAAACACTCGACTACATTCTTCGCGATATGACGGATCCTCAAGGAGGATTCTACAGTACCGAAGATGCCGACAGCGAAGGTGTGGAAGGAAAATTCTATACCTGGACGCCACCACAAGTGCAAGAAATCTTGGATGAGGAAGCAGCCGCGACCTTCTGCCAGGTTTACGACGTTACGGACGCTGGGAATTTTGAGCACACGAATATTCTCAACTTACGCAAAACACTGGAGCAACAGGCAAAATTGCTCGGTATCGATTTAAAGCAATTGACTGCAAATCTGGAGGAAAGCCGAGCCAAGTTATTTGCGGCTCGTGAAAAACGAGTCCATCCACATAAGGACGATAAAGTTATTGTTGCCTGGAATGGCCTGATGATCGACGCCATGGCTCGTGCAGGATCCGTTTTGGGAGAAAAAAAATACATCGATGCTGGAAAGAAAACGGCCGATTTTCTACTCGACCAACTCCGCTCTGCGGAGGGACGTTTGTTACACACATGGCGGCATGGTCAAGCGAAACTGGCAGCCTATCTCGACGATTATGCTTGTCTAGCAAACGGCCTGGTGTCGCTCTACGAGGCTAATTTTGAAGAACACTATCTCGAACAAGCTGCCACTCTGATGCAGGTCGTGCTCAGAAGATTCCAGGTTGAAAACCAGGGTGGTTTTTATTACACGGCAGACGATCAAGAAAAATTAATCGTTCGGAGTAAAGATTTTCTCGACAATGCGGTGCCGAGTGGTAATGCGATGGCGGCAACCGTTCTGATTCGGTTGGCCAAATTTACCGGGGATCAAAATTACCAGGATGCGGCGAAACAAACGATGTTGGCAACAATGGAATACATGCAACGTTCGCCATCTGCAACTTGCCAGACACTCATCGCAGTTGACTTTCAATTGGGACCAACTTACGAATTGGCGTTCGCCTGTGATAGAAATGTAGAATCAAGCCGCCAGGCATTGGCCGAAATACAGGGTCGTTTTTTACCCAATAAGGTATTCGCCTTGGTGGCCCCCGACACAAAAGGCTTCCCGGCAATCTCCGACCTATTGCAAGGGAAAACCATGTTGGGTGATGCGCCGACGCTCTATCTCTGTGAAGGTTTTACCTGCCAGGCTCCCGCTCAAGGCCAAGACGAAATCCAATACGCGCTCGACAAACTTATGCCTCAGAGCCTGCTTGACAGGGGTTTGTCAACTGGGGGCTCCTTTGATGGGGGTTCGTCTGAATAAAGAGTTTCTATAGAGGAGGGGCCGCTCGATCAACAAAATGTAACGGCCTTGCGACAATCGTCTATTGCACGGATTCGGCTTCTTCCAGCAACTGTTCCATACGCTCAATTTGCTGCTGGCTTTGGGAGATGAGTTGCTCCAGCACAATAATTTTTGTGTTGAGTTGTCCATTGAGATCGCGGGACATTTCGTACATGTCGACTTTCTGCCGTTCGATTTGGGCTAATGCATCACGTTGGACTCCATCCCATTTGTCACTTGGTCGGTGTACCCGTTCAATGGGCACATTGCTCGATTTGTGACGCCGCCCAATGCGACGATAGGTTCGCTTGAGTAGCATGATGGTCAGCATCGCGCAACCGGCAAAAAACAACCACGCCGGATCGATCTCAGCGAGTATTATCATGGTAGAATCCCTGCCGATAGGGGTTTCGGTTGATGGGTTGCCAATTGTCGGACTGGGAGTTGACCCTGGGATGTCGTGTTCTCACGTTTCCTCTTGGAGGCTTGCAAATGCCCTGCGGGCGGCTGCGTCGACTTCTGCCAAACGTATTTTGTTCTTATCGGCTATTTGGCGGCATTCAGCATACTCAGGGCTAAAACGTTCGTTTCCATCGGGCATTTGGGCTGCAATACCCGCAATATCACCCCATTTTGTTGGTACCTGCAGGGTTCGCCTGGGCAAGACCATGCGATCGATCGAATACCTGCGCAATCCCAATGTGCTTGTTTCTTGAAACAGGATGTGGGCCATTTTCTCTGCATCGACGGGTTGGCACTGAACACTCAGCAAAGTACCAGGTCGGCCCTTTTTCATCTGGAGGGCAGATGTCGCCACGTCCAGTGCACCCGCTTTCCACAGTAACTCAGCACAATGGCCAATCGCTTCGCCCGTGCTATCGTCGAGGTTGGTTTCTAGCAGCACAATTTGATCGGTTGCTACAGTCCTAAGATCATCAGCATCAAGCTCACCGACAAGAAGTCTTAGCAAATTGGGATGTGGGAAGTCGGCCTGCCCGGCTCCATAGCCAATAGCAGAAATAGTCATCGCGGGCAACGCGCCAAAGTCGTCGACCAGAGTGGAGAGAATGGCGGCTCCCGTAGGAGTGGTTAGTTCACCTTCGACGTGATTAGGAGCCAAAGGGATGCCACGCAGTAATTCACCCGTTGCTGGAGCTGGAATAGAACAGCGACCGTGGGCGATCTCCACGAATCCCGTTCCTGTAGGGACGGGCGAACTGACGATGCGTTCTACCCCCAGCAAATCCCAGGCAATGGCCGAACCAACGATGTCCGCAATAGAATCCACAGCTCCAACTTCATGAAAATGCACCTTCTCCAGTGTGGAACCATGGACTTTGGCTTCGGCTTCGGCCAGGCGTTGGAAGATCCGCAAAGCCATTTCTTGCTGTGAGCTGTTCAACGCGCTTTGTTCAATCATCTTGACGATATGATGCAGATGGCGGTGGGCGTGCTCGGGTTCATGCTCCACCGTAAGCTGCAGGGCACGAAAAGATTTTTTCTGCACCTCGGTGCGAGTTAATCGGCAGCTTGGCAGACCCAGCGAATCAATACCCTGCTGAATTTTCTGGAGATCGACACCCGCATCCACGAGTGCTCCAAGCATCATGTCGCCACTAATTCCACTGGCACAATCGAGATAGGCAATTCGCATAATTCACACCAACGATGATAGCTGTTGCTAGCCCGAATATTTCACCTCGCTACGAAACGTATGAAATATCCGGACTAGAAGAGAATACATTCTAAGAAATAGGCTCATTCTTGACAGCCTCGTCAGTCCATGCCAGCCAAAATTGGGGTTCCTCCACCCTCATGCAGGGTGGAAGGCCCTACTGCTAGCATTCTCCAGCGTTGACCCTCCAGTTGCGTCTTGATACAGTCTGGCCCTGTTTTCCTGAACTCTGGATCGAGGAGGGCCGGCCAGCCTAATAACTCATCGGCATCGGCCGTGTTGGCCCAAGTCCCTAACGTGGTTGCGCTCCGTATCAGTCACAATCCGCTACGTATAAAAATCGCCCGTATCGAGCTTAAAGCCTAGTCATGAAAGTACGAAGTCCGCCCCGAGATGAACCGGGTGAAATACCCGCGCCAGCGCGCGAGCCGATTCCCAAAGCCAATCTGAATGTTGGCGGTTTGCCATCCCGGATGAAGGTGCTTTATATCACCACATTGCATCGGACGGGTGGCTGGCTAGCCGAAGCTTTTGCCTCGGATAGTGCCGCACAAATACTTCTGGAAGAGGTAGTAGGTGTCACTGCTGGTTTAGCCCGACTGCGCGACGAGGTCTTTGACGCGGTACTGGTCAGCCATGAACCGGGTGTGCTCGACGCACTTGATTTCGTTGAAGGTTTACGAGGTGGTGGTAACGACGAACCAGTGATTCTGCTTGGTTCGGCACCCGCACAGCAGGTCGATGCCTTGTGCTACGAGGTTGGTGCTGACGATTATTGTTGCGTCGCTGAGACAACCGTGCGTGGTCTCTTATGGAAATTTGCTCGTGCCATCCAACATCATCAATTGGTTCGTGAGAATCGTCGTTTGGTCCAGGCAGAGCGACAGCGGTTGCAACAAGAGCATCATGAAGCCGAGCGGCTCCTTGACCAGCAGCGGGCCCTCATCGACGATTTAGAGACACTCGGTGGGGCAAAAAAAACAGCTTCTCAGCATTCGGACAACCCCCAGGAGGCAATGGAAGATTGTTTGGCCAAAACGGCGACTTCACAACATGAGTCTCCTCTGGTCTTGCCAGAATCCTTGATATCGCATTACGACGAACTTTTGCGCACCTACGTCATTATGGGCGTTGGCAATTTAACAGATGAAATGTCTCAGCTTGCCAGATTGCTAGCCGACTGGGGCATCTCAGCCCAAAGTGCCATGCAATTGCATGTGCATGTTCTCGAAGAATTAGTAAAAGGTCTGGGCAATCGAAGTGCCCGTCACGTAATGAATCGGGCAGATCTGTTGGTTTTGGAGGTCATGGGCTATCTGGCGGACGGGTACCGTCAGCTCTATCAGGATCGCTGCAATCCACCCCACCAACTCTTGTTGCCAGGTTTTCTGGACCCGGTTGCTGCCTAGCCCACATTTCGGCAATCGATTGACCCGAACAAGTTAGCCAGTAAAACTTCTGGTAAGCCCACCATTCATTGGTCCCAATATTGAGTTCCCTATGACCGACACGCAAACCACAATAAGCCAGCTTCGTGAGCTTGTCCAAGCATTTGTTGAAGAGCGAGACTGGCAGCAATTCCATGCTCCAAAAAACATCACCATGGCCTTAGCCATTGAAGCTGCTGAATTGATGGAGCATTTTCAATGGATAGACGTGGAAGCTTCCAGACAAATTGGTGAGGATTCCCAAAAAATGGCTGCAGTCGGTGAAGAGCTGGCGGATGTGGTGAGCTACAGTCTGGCCCTGGCGAATGCGCTGGATATCGATATAGCCAGGTCTGTCCAGGCAAAGATGATTAAGAATGCAGTCAAGTATCCGGCTGAAGAATTCCGGGGGCGCTACGGGACGACGGATGAAACCTAATTGTAACTCCGACGAAACTCAAACGATTGCCGTGGTCGGAGCCAGTGCGCGTGCCGCAGCATTTTCGCTACTACGTGCGGGATACAAGGTAGTCGCTGCGGATCTTTTTGCCGATGTCGATTTGGCTGGCCATTGCCCGGTCACACGTATCACGGACTATCCCCAGGGATTTGTCCCCTGGCTGGCCGAAACAGTCTGCGATAGCTGGCTCTATACGGGCGCGCTGGAAAACTATCCGACCTTGGTGGACGAATTGGCCACTTTGCGTCGTTTGGAGGGCAACTCGGGAGAAGGGCTCCGCCGTGTACGCGACCCGCTTGATTTGCAGAGCGTGTTGCACCAAGCAGGATTTCTTTTTCCCCAGACAATTACCGCTGATGACGGGCTACTCCGAAAAGGATCCTGGTTAGGTAAAACGTATCAGGGAAGTAGTGGCTGTGGAGTAGGCACGAGCGGCAAGGCGCCCTACTACCAGCAATTTGTGTCAGGCATTCCGTTGTCGGCCGTTTTTCAAGGATGCGCACTCCAGGGGGTGACACGTCAACTGGTGGGCGAAACGTGTGCAGGTGCTGCACCATTCCAGTACTGTGGGACGATCAGTCCCTGGCCCATTTCTCATGAGGCCCAGCATTACTTGCAGCGACTCGGCACACTGCTGAGTGAAGAGTACCATCTCGTTGGCTACTATGGAGTAGATCTTATCGCCCATGAGGGGCAGTTGTGGATTATAGAAATCAATCCCCGCTACACGGCAGCTGTCGAAATTGTCCAGCAAGCATGCGAAGATGTCGGTTCTTGTTTTGGCAAAATGATACTTTATGCCGAGAGCCCGCTGACTGTGGAAGCTTCTATGCGGGATCAATGCTTGAGTAAATCGGGATGCTACTCCTGGCCTACCATGGCCGATATTCCGGCTGCGGGCAGTCAAATCGCAGAGGGGCAACCAATCCTAACGATCTTTGCCAAGGGTGAATCACCCGTCGATGTTCATTTGGAATTACAAAAAAAGGCTGAGGAATTAAGGCTGCAGATTCATGCGGGGGCTATCTCATGTTGATTGGTGTCGTCAGTGATTCTCATGGTCATGTTGAATTGACTCGTTCGGGCATACGCATGCTAGAAAGCATGGAAGTTGAACGAGTTTTACACTGCGGCGACATTGGCTCGGTGGAAATAGCCCGCTTATTTGCCTCCTGGCCAACGGATTTTGTATTTGGCAATTGTGATTTTCAACGCGAGGTGCTAGCCGCAGAAATTACTGCCATGGGACAGACGTGCCATGGAGTGTTTGGATCGCTGGAGATTGCAGGTCGCCGGATTGCCTTGCTGCATGGAGATGATCACCGAAAGCTCTCTGAGGTCACGACCAGCAAGACGTGGGATCTGGTTTGTTATGGGCACACCCACGTTGCTAAAACCGAGCGTATAGGCAGTACACTTTGCTTGAACCCGGGCGCTCTCTACCGTGCCAATCCCCACACGATAGCCGTCGTTGATTTAAGCGACCTCACGGCGACGATCATCCCGCTTTAAAGAGGATCTAGTTTTTTGCCATCTCGGCGAGTCCGTAGGGATAGCGAAACACAGCATTGTCGTGAAGAACTAGGATTTGTCCGGGCAATTGCTATGGCAACTTACTTTTCTATGTTCTTCGTAAGCATGTTAAGTCTGAAGTGAAATAACCCCTGTCGGGGTTAGGTAAGAACAGATTCAGGCAATTTGCTCTAGTACCCAGGCAATTATTGGAGCATCATTCCGTTCCCCGGCGCGTTGCGCTTCGCTGCGCGCACCTTACGCGCAAAGCGTTCCCATGCCCGTTTTCAGAGTGGTGCCTTTAAAAGAAGCTACCCGGCATATCGATTGAGCCGATTGGGAGCGGCCACTTCGATCTCGTCTGGCTTGTAATCAAACTGCATCACGTAAGCATCTTCGGGCGAATCCTCGTAATAGGCTCGCAGAACGGACGTGGCTACAAAGCCCACGTGTTTGAAGAACAGTTGGGCAGGAAGGTTCGTCTCACGGACTTCGAGCGAGATTCGCGTGCGACGTTGGCCAGAAAGTTTGCTGGCCAATTTTTCTACCATTTGACGACCCACGCCACGCAACCGTGCACCTTCGGCAACCGAAAAATTTAAAATGTGCAGGCGCGTTTTGTGCAGCTCATAAATCATGAAGCCAACGACGCGTTCGCCATGCTCGGCAACCATGCCAATGCAATTGCGCTGCCGCAGACAGCGAATAAAATCTTCTTCGAACCAGGGAAACTCAAAGCTCTCTTGTTCGATTGCCAAAACCTCAGGCATATCCCTGCGTATCATCCAGCGAATGTGGACGCGTATTTGTTGTTTTGGGTCAGCACTCATTTCGGCCTCCTTCCGTGTCGGCCTGGGGTCAATCTTTTGGAGATTCTTTCTAGGTTTGCTGACGAATTGCTCCGCCGTTCTTTGCTCAATCGATTTGAATGGTGTCGCTGCGAATCCTGTCGCATAGGTCCACCGCCTTGTCTTCCCAGTACTGTTTTTCCTAGAAATTCAGTCATCTTTGACGAGTGGAATGGGAAAATACCAAAAGGTTGGTAATGTGCCAAGCGAGAAAACTGGACTTGCTGAAATAACCCCAATGAAACTGCTAGCTTGGTCAGATTGGGGAGTGTCCCACAGGGTGTGGTATGCGTGATGGCCAGCCACAATTCCTGGCATGTGCACTGGGTTGGAGCCTCTGATCAGCAGGCAAAAAATGGGCAGGGTACAGGTTTTATTTGCGTCCCCTGGGTTCCTGGAGCGTACCTTACAGGCCTCGGGGGGCCGTTTTTGGGGGTCCTATTGTAGCGGCTAAAGAGCCAGGTTATTCACGCATCCAGTACGACCAGAAGCCTCACGCACTCTGTCAGTGGGGTAGATTGTAATGGGATCCTGTGCGGATGCGGTTGGGGGTAGGGTTTTTGCCGTTTTTGCGGTTTCGCACGTCCACGACCAAACCTGCAATGCAATCTTTTATGTATCCCAGCAACAGCCATCACCCCATCAGTCGCGCACGACGAGAGTACCAATGGCTCAAGTGGGCCACTGTGTTAGCACTCGCCTTAGGTTGCGCCACTCCTTTGTCCATCAATCTGGTCGATCCGGATTTATGGGGCCATCTTCGCTACGGACAGGATTGGCTTGAAGAGGGAGTCCTGCCACGCACTACGTCGCACACGTTTACTGCTGTCGATTACCCATGGATCAATCATGAGAACTTGGCCGAGTTGACCCTGGCCTTGGGATACAAGTACCTGGGTACGCATGGGTTGCTTATTGCCAAGTGCTTGTGGGGGATGAGTATTCTATTGGTCATGGTTTGGGTTGCACGCCGCCATCAGGTCCATCTACTGGCTGTCTGGGCAGTACTGCTACTTGTTGCTGTGAATCTGCAGGCGTTTTTTCCATTACGTCCCCAATTGCTTAGTTTTGGGCTATTTGCACTAACGTTGCTCATGCTTGACCGGGCTTTTTGCCAGTGGAATGTATCTCAAAAAATAAATTGGCGCTGGCTGGTTGCACTACCGGGAGTCTTTGCAATTTGGGTGAACGCCCATGGTGGGTTTGTCCTGGGCTTGTGTTTGACAGGCGCTTTTTTAGGCGGTCGGATTGTTGATNTGCTACGTGTTCAGCGTGGTCAGTCCCTACCGCAAGTTCTTTCACTGACGGTGTTGGGAAGTTGCTGTATTTTGGCGACGCTTGGCAATCCTTATGGCTTGGATATGCATCGCTGGTTGGTAAGTTCTTTAAGTCAATCACGTCCAGAAATTACAGAATGGGCCGCTCCGAAGTTAGCAGATCCAATCTTTTGGCCGTGGATTGCCTTGCTGGCAGTTACGGTGATCAGTTTTTGGCAGACTCGACTTCGTCGCGACTGGGTACAGATCACCATTTTGCTCATCGTGGCCTGGCAATCGGCTTTGCACTTGAGACATATCGCATTTTTGGCCCTCTTGTGTGGTTTTTGGCTACCACCACACATGCAGTCTGCGCTCGCAAAGCTCAAGCCGAAAAGTGGCACGCAGTTGCCTGTGATGACTCTGTCGCCTTGGCTACGACGATTTGCAGTCATTGCTCTGGCTTTGGCCATAGGATTGCAAAGCCTTGCCCTGCATCGTCGTTTAAGCGATTTGCCAGTCCTCAGGGACCACTATCCGGTCGATGCCTTACAGTACATGGCAGACCACAATCTGAATGGCAAACTAGTAGTTTGTTTCAATTGGGCCCAGTATGCCATTGCTGCATTAGCACCTGAAACACAAGTTGCCTTCGATGGGCGTTTTCGAACCTGCTACCCTCAGGAAGTAATCGACATGCACTTCGACTTTTTGCTCGGAGATGCTGAGGGCAAGCGATCTCGCAGTTCGAAATCGGGTGCAATCAACAGAACACTCGTATTGGAATATGGATCTCCTGATTTGGTATTGCTGGACTTGCGGCAGGATCTTGCTGTGGAGGTTATGCAAGCCGAGGCGTCTAAACCGCATCCCAATTGGGTGAGACTCTACCAGGATTCACTTGCCGAGGTTTGGGGGCGTTCAGAACGTTACGACGACCCCGTGCTACAGGAGTACGTGCCTCCCCAGTCTCGTATCACGAGAACCTTGCCTGCCGTGTGGTCTGTGCTTTGGCCAGCATTGCCAGAACGCAAAGGGGATTCCCAATTAGCCAATAGGTCACTGAACCATTCTGTTTTGGCCACTCAGGACGACGCGTGCCAGAAGTACAGGTATGTCCTTAGGCCAAACAAAAAAGAATAACCAGAGGAGCGAAAATGACAGTATCTGAAAAAACTTTGCAGCCACAGGTCGTTTCCCCATCGGAGTCGACGATTGAGACGACGACTGAGACAAAGTACTTAGAACGTCTGGATACGACACTCGACCTCGTTGAACAAACAGTGGACCATGCCGTTGAACGGGAAGAAAAAAGAGTGGATGTAGCCGTATCGGTTGTTATCCCCGTTTACAACGAACGAGATACGATCGTCGAAATAGTTCGTCAAGTACAAGCCGTTGGTCTGCATCACGAAATTGTCATTGTGGACGATTACAGCCTTGATGGGACACGCGAAATATTACTCGAGCTTGAAAAGCAAGAAGGCATTCGAGTCTTCATGCATGGCTACAATCGGGGCAAAGGAGCTGCACTCCGTACAGCCTTTACCGAGATTGAGGGGGATGTTGTGATTATTCAGGATGCAGATCTTGAATACGATCCGACCGATTATCCCAAGCTTCTGGCACCGATCGAAAATGGAGAAACAGAAGTGGTCTATGGTTCGCGCTTCTTGGAAAACGCACATCAGGATCCTTCACGCCTGCATCGATTTGGCAATTGGTTTCTAACCACTTATTCGAATTGGATAACCGGTCAACGATTGACTGATATGGAAACTTGCTACAAGGTATTTCGTCGCGAAGTTATCGCAGAAATGCAGTTTGAACAGAACCGTTTTGGATTTGAGCCGGAAATAACCGCCAAAATATCGCGTCAGGGACACAAAATTGTTGAAGTGCCAATAACCTACAAAAGCCGAGGGTATGAGGAAGGCAAAAAGATTGGCATTCGTGATGGTCTCAATGCGATGTGGTGCATTGGCCGCTATGCCTTTTTAGGAGCATAGATTGGGCATCACGGAGTACGAAACACGGGGTGGACAACACAAGCAATGAATCCAAGCAGGAATCTCACTGATTCATGAACTTGGCGTTTGCGGTCGTATCTGGTGGGCCGTAGTCGTAAATGCGATAACTTTTTGTGATTTTGGCCCCGCCCTTTTTGAGTGTTTTGTACGAGAGATCATTGCTTTCAAGAACCCACGAGAATTCGGCTTCTTTGATCCCCCATTTTAAGGCATCAGGAACCAGACGCGAGACGAGCGCGATGCCGATTCCCCAGCTCTGATACTCAGGTAGTACGTTGGTGCTGATCAACCGTACTTTCGTGAGCTCTTTTCGTTTGCGTAAAAGCTTTAAAAAACCAAACGGAAAGAGACGCCCATCCATTTCCTTGATGCGTGGGTTGTAGTCAAGAAGCGCAAACATTGTCCCGACCGGTTTGCCATCAATTTCTGCCATCGTGGTCAATTCTGGAACGATCATTTGTTTCATGCCAGCGGCCTGTTTCTTAACCTCGCCCTGTGACATTGGGACGAATCCCCAGGTAGAGACCAGGGACTTGTTGTAGATGTCCAGAAAAGTTGCAATTTCTTCATTGAATCGCCGAACATTTATGGTGCGACACTTTAGTTCGAAGCGATCTAAAAGATTCTGGCTCAAGGAATAGAGTCGGTTGGAGATTGCGTCAAGCATATCGACGTGTCCCCAAAAAGCATAAAGATTCTGGGCATTGCGGAAACCGTAGTTATCGATCAATTTTCCGTAATAGGGCTTGTTGTAAGTCATCATGAACCAAGGGGGCTCATCGAAACCGTCAACCAGCAACCCACATTCGTAATTGAGCGATGGATTCACTGGGCCACGCAAAGAATCAATATTCCGCTCAGCAAACCAGGCACGCACGGCATCAAAAAGTCGCCCTGAAACCTCTTCGTCATCGACGGATTCAAAAAACCCAAAAAAGCCGCGTTGTTCGTCATACTGGCGATTATGTGCGTGGTTTAACAGGGCTGCGATGCGTCCNCAGGGCTGACCGTTGCGCAGGGCAACAAAGGTTTGGATTTCAGCATCGTCGTAAAATGGATGGTACCGATAATTCAGTAGTTCTTTCTGCACGATCCGCAGAGGGGGTACCCAGTTGGGGTCACCCCGATAGTGGTCCCACGGAAAATTGAAGAAGAGTTTACGCTCTTGGCGTGAACGGACAGAAACGATTTCCAGATCGGACATAATGTGGGAAAAAAGGTGNAGTGAGGAAAGCGTTACTGTAAACCGTTCGGGCTACAGCGGTCAAGCAAGGNCCAGAGGAGATAGNCCCTAACCCGAGAGGCCGAAGAGAAGATATGATAAAATTCTTTTTGTTAATCATCTCAGAAAGCTTGGAATTCCTCTCTTGACGGCTTCCCCACAGACTGTCAATGCTGGGATCTTGTTTTTATTTCCTGGAAGGATTTGGCCCTCAATGCCACGAGCCTTAGTTACTGGTGCTACGGGGTTTGTTGGTTCCAATCTGGTTGCCTATCTGCGGCACTTGGGTTGGGAAGTCAACTGCCTGGTGCGCGATACAGCACGTGCTGTATCATTCGAGCAACTTGGAGCGACCCTCTATTTGGGCCATTTGAACGACCGGGAGAGCATCCAGCATGCGATTGCCGAAACAGATTGCGTTTTTCATGTTGCGGGTCGCGTTCGTGCCCTGAATAGCAAGCAATTTGAGACAGACAACGTTTTAGGAACCCGCCATGTCATGCAGGCTGCAGCGGCACAAACGAATACTCCAGTTGTAGTCTATGTCAGTTCGCTGGCAGCGGGCGGACCGAGCCATCGTGGCGTGCCCAGGCAGGAATCAGACGATGATGAGCCGATTTCGGACTATGGTCGTAGCAAACGTTCGGCGGAATCCATAGCAGCAACATTTGCCGGAGAAGTCCCTTTGTCGATTGTGCGTCCGCCAATTATTTTTGGCGAAGCAGATCGAGCCAGCCTAGCAATTTTTCGTGGTGTCCGTTTGTTGCGTATGCATGCGGTGCCCGGTTTTCGAAAATTTCCCGTATCAATAGTGCATGTGTCTGATCTGTGCGAAGCGATGGTACGNATCGCCAAAGATGGTGAGCGTGTGGCGCAAGGAAATAAGGCCAAACCGGGTGAAGGCATTTATTATGTCGCCGCTGAGCGCACGATTCCTTATGGAGAGTTGGGCAAGCTTGCGGCTCAAGCACTTGGTCATGGAGCAATTGCNCTTCCTGTCCCACTCGCTGTTTTTTGGATCCTGGGTGGTGCCATGGAAGTGTTTGGCCAATTGCGCCGACGACCGGCTTTTATTAATATCGATAAAANCCGTGAAGCAGTNGCTCCGGGTTGGGTCTGTAGCGATCAAAAACTACGTCAGTCCCTAGGTTACGAACCGGCNGCATCGCTTGAAGAACGCTTTTCAGCTACGGNAGCCTGGTACCGTGAGCACGGCTGGTTGTAGCTGCAGCGCCACAACTCAATACCAACAAAAAAACCCCGGCCGTAAGGCCGGGGTTTCGTTTCTCTACTCACCCTGGATTGTTTAATACATTCCGTCCATTCCAGGTGCTGCAGCCCCCTTGGCTGCGTCCTTTTTGGGTGCATCTGCGATGAGCGCGTCGCTGGTCAACAAGAGGGTCGCAACGCTTGCTGCATTTTGCAGTGCCGTACGCGTTACCTTGGTGGGGTCAATAACACCCGCTTTAACCAGGTCCTCGTACTCATCTGTNGCGGCGTTGTAGCCATTGCTATTCTTCGAGTCGACAACCTTCTCGCAAACAATTCCGCCATCTTGTCCTGCATTAGCAGCGATGGATGTCAGTGGAGCGCGGCAGGCACGCAGCACGATGTCGTAACCGATCTGTTGATCGTGCGACAGTTCGCCTGGNGATACCTTGCTGCTNGCACGCAGAAGTGCGACGCCACCACCNGGAAGAATGCCTTCTTCGACAGCAGCACGTGTGGCGTGAAGAGCATCTTCGACACGCGCTTTCTTTTCTTTCATTTCGCTTTCGGTGGCAGCACCAACATTTACCTTGGCGACACCTCCGGCCAACTTTGCCAAACGCTCTTCGAGCTTTTCACGATCGTAGTCGCTGGAGACATTTTCGATTTCACGACGGATCTGGTCGATGCGGCCCTTGATGTCACCGCTCTTGCCACCACCTTCGATGATCGTGGTGTTGTCCTTGTCGATCATGACCTTTTTGGCACGACCAAGCTCGCCCAGTCCGATACTCTCAAGTTTGATGCCGAGGTCTTCGAAAATGGCTTGACCACCTGTGAGTATGGCAATGTCTTCGAGCATCGCTTTGCGGCGATCTCCAAAGCCGGGTGCCTTGACAGCACAGATATTAAAGGTGCCACGAAGTCGGTTGATTACCAGTGTTGCCAAAGCTTCTCCGTCGATATCTTCAGCCACAATCAGGAGAGGCTTACCAGCATTGACCACAGCTTCGAGTGTGGGGACTAGGTCCTTGACGCTGGAAATCTTCTTTTCGTGAATCAAGACATAGCAGTCCTCAAGCACGCATTCCATTGAAGTTTGGTCGGTGACGAAATAAGGCGAAAGGTATCCGCGATCAAATTGCATACCCTCAACCCACTCGACTTCGGTGGCCAGGCTTTTGCCTTCATCGACGGTGATAACGCCGTCTTTGCCGACCTTTTCCATAGCCTGGGCGAGCATGTCTCCAATTTCGCTATCGCCATTCGAAGCGACCGTACCAACCTGGGCCATTTCTTCGGAGGTCTTAATTTTGACGGCCATTTTGTGCAGTTTGGAGGTGATGTCTTCGACGGCCGTCTCGATTCCCTGTTTCATCTGTACAGGATTTACGCCGGCGACAACGGCTCGCAGGCCTTCGTTGAAGATGGCTTCTGCCAAGACGGTGGCCGTTGTGGTGCCATCTCCGGCGACATCCGAAGTCTTACTGGCAACTTCCTTAACCATTTGAGCACCCATGTTCTCATAGGTGTCTTCCAATTCGATTTCCTTCGCCACGGTGACGCCGTCTTTGGTGACCGTTGGTGAGCCGAAGGATTTTTGCAAAATAACATTGCGGCCTTTCGGTCCGAGCGTCACCTTGACGGCACGGGCCAGTTTGCCAACGCCCCGACGCATTGCATCGCGGGCTTCTTGATCAAAGGCAATCATTTTAGCCATTTTGAGAGTTCCTTAAGTTATCGTGTTGAAATGTGGGTTGTTGTATTTAATTGGTTCGCTTCGCGTCACAATATTTGAGGTGTGGGGTTCGAGTGATGGAGATTGAGGATCCCAATCCCTCGTTCCTAGTCGATTGTCCCTATTCAATCACTGCCAAGATATCGCTTTCGCTCATGAGCAGGTATTCATCATCATCGATGGTGATGGTTTCGGGAGCGTAACTGGTGAACAGTACGCGGTCGCCTTTCTTGACTTGGATTTCTCCACGGCTGCCGTCGTCTAGCAATTTGCCAGTGCCCACAGCGATAATCGTACCGCGGCTTGGCTTGTCTTTGGCACTGTCGGGGAGAAAGATTCCACCGGCTGTGGTATCGAGCGATTCTTCACGCGAAACGACAACTTTGTCGCCCAAAGGTTGGAGGGCAATCTTGCTCTTCTTCTTGGTGGCTGTGGCCATTGGGGTGTTCTCCGAGAAAATTAAATTTGTGATGGTGAGTTTGCAAAAATATCTTACGGACCCTTGATCTTCGTAATGCCAGATCCTCGCGTTATTGGCCAGCTCGCCTTCGCTGCTGGCTTTTACGCACGAGAAGTCACACTTCCTGGGACCCTACTAAGAGGGCCAGGAAAGAACGGGGTACTTTGCCTTTTACGGATGCCACTGCTTACGCGTACAGTGTTGGCGCAGCAGAGAGGCGGTAAGTAAGCATTTAAAAGCAAGCGGCGCGCCAATTGGGACACTTGTCGCAACTTCTTAAATAGTAAGAAATTAGAGGCATCCTCAGAATTTTGATACGCTGCCAATATGGGATTTAGGGAGTAAAAAGGCACGGGTTACTGCCATTATGGCAGACGGAAGTGCAGCCTCTGTGGGAGGAGAAGGCCAGCCGAATGAACGAACAACAGGTACTCCCAGCCAGTCCCCTGGGCATTGCGTTAAAGCAGGCTTTGCCAAATGATGACCGCCACACCTAGCGGTAGGAGGTACCAGGCAAACATTGCCAGCTGACCGCGTCGTACCCAATGGATCAGTAAATGGAGAGAGGCCCAGCCGACGATCATAGAAATCACAAATCCCACAGCCAAGGTAGCCAGGGGTGTTCCGGTTGACCCTTCCCGATAAGCCTCAATTCCCTTGAGCAGTCCGCCACCTCCGATGGTAGGGAGAGCCATCAGAAAGGCAAATGTTGCGGCCTGTTCGCGTTTTAAGCCAACACTGAGTCCACCCACAATCGTAGCTCCACTCCGCGAGATACCGGGTAAAATTGCTAAAGCTTGTAGCAAGCCAATCCAGAGTGCCTGACCGGGGCGCAGATTGGCGTAGTCGCCATCGCCAGTTTCACGACGAGAAATCCACAGCAGGCCGACCGCTGTGAGAGGAAACATGAGCCCTGCCAATAACGCGTTGGCGAGCAATTTGTCGTCCATTTGCAATCCAACAACTGCCGCTGGTACGGTGGAAATGGCAAGCGGCACAAGCACCTTACGATCACTCGTGAGGAGTCTCGTGATTTCGTTTCGATAAAAAACTAGCACTGCCGCAAGTGTGCCCAGATGGAGCACAACTTCGACTTCCACTAAATCCTCAACTGGCGGGCTGCCGAGAGCCTCTAAAATTGCATTGGCTACTACTAAATGCCCCGAGGAACTTACCGGTAAGAATTCGGTAAGTCCTTGGACGATGCCCAGCAGAATAATTTCCCATAGTGCCATAATGAGCCTAACTATAGCTACACTTGCCGCTCTTGTCTGCTTATGATTGGATGGCTTCTCGCCACGGCCTTGCACGTATACACTGAGAAAGGGGGTTTCAGGCAATTTTCTAATGACGAGTGGGCTGCAGAAAAATGGGCATACGGTTTACGTGTCCTAAGGGTCATCCGCTGCATGTGAAGGAATTCCTTGCTGGAAAACGCGGAATATGTCCAGAGTGCGATACTCGTTTTGTGATTCCCGCTATTGATGGAAGGGCGACAAGTTCCCAGGGGGAGGGAACCCACGGCGTACATGAAGCCCCTAAAGACGTCAATGAGGTCTCTAAAAATGAGGTGGACCTTATCCACGAAGCTGGCTCTGTACGAACGGCCACTCCTCCCCCCCAGCAACCTTTGGCATCGTCCCCGCTACCTCCAGCGATTCCTCCAGAGACTGCTGGCCCCACCACTCCTCCTCCTGTCCAGGAGGTATGGTACGTACGAGCTGTTTCGGGAGAACAGTATGGTCCTGCCACCACGGAACTGATGCATACCTGGGTTCAAGAAGGGCGTGTGTTGGTAGATAGTCAGGTATGGCGAACAGGGTGGCCTGAATGGAAAACGGGCCACGAAGCAGTGAAGTTATTTCAGACACCAACACAAGAATCGAGCGAAGAAATTGCGATGCAGGAAAGCCTTCCAACTTTCGAGTTTCCTCAAAAGCATCGACATCGCAAAAGAAGTCGTCGTGATCGTGCCAAAGTGTTTACCATCGCCTTGGGTGGCCTGGTACTACTATTGTTAATCGCCTTTTTGTTGGTGGTCAGCAACAATTAATTCGGTGGCTAACCATCCCATGGGCACAGCATCCAGAAGGATTACCATGTCTACCATGATTTATTTCTGTCGAAGGATCCTTGTCAGCTCAATTGTGCTAGTTATTACTGGGTCGTTATATGCTGATGAAAAGTCGACAGAGACAGCAGCCTCCCTTCCTGCGGCAACACCCGCAAGTCAACAAAAGAAAGAAGTTCCTCCACACGTTGTCGAACTTGTTCAGGGGAGACTGAGTCTACCCGTTCCTGGCCAATGGCCGGTCGTCAAACCGCGCAATCGCATTATCAAGCATGAGTTTTCGGTTCCTGCAGCAAAAGGGGACACGGTGCCCGGGCGAATGACAATTATGTCAGCCGGCGGCAGTATTGAAGCCAATATTGCGCGCTGGGTTGGCCAATTTCGCACGGCAGAGGACAAAGCGTTGGGGGAAAAGGATAAGAGCATCCAAAAGATAAAGATTGGCCAGTTGGAGGTCCACCTTGTTGATCTCAAGGGTGTGTTTCAGGACCAGCCACGGGGTCCTTTCGGGCCTAAGGTTGCTCGCCCAGATTATCGCATGTTGGCGGCCATCATTCCCGCCCAAAAAGGAGGAACCTGGTTTGTCAAACTCTATGGTCCCCAGCAAACAATCCAAAAAGCATCCAAGCAGTTTCAGGCCATGATTAAAAATATTGTGATTGCTGAGCCCAAGGGTTAAATCCTACTTCGCTCTGGGGTGCGCTTTTTCATAAGCGGCTTTTAAGTTGCGGGTGCTGACATGGGTGTAGATTTGTGTTGTCTCTAGACTTTTGTGCCCCAACAACTCTTGCACGCTACGAATGTCGGCCCCTCGATCAAGTAAGTGGGTGGCAAAACTGTGCCGGAGCGTGTGAGGACTGGTGCGACTGTCGAGACCCGTCTCGCGGAGGTATTTTTCTAACATCCGGCCAACGCTTCGAGAAGTAATTCTGGTGCCCAACCGGTTGATAAATACGGGGGCACTTTTACCTTGCGATTCTTTAAGAGATAATTTGCGTTGTGATTGCCACTTCTGCAGGGCGCGTTCCGCATAGGAGCCAAGCGGGGCCAAGCGTTCCTTACGGCCTTTGCCACGTACTCGCAAAATTCCTTGCGGATAATCAAGATCCCCATCATTAAGATCAACCAGTTCGCTCACACGAAGACCTGCTGAATAGAGTGTTTCGAGCAGTGCCCGGTCGCGCAGACCCATTGGACTGTTGGCAGGTGGTGCAGAGAGCAGCTTGGCGATTTCGTCTGTGGATAAAAAATGTGGCAGCTTTTTTGCTTTACGGGGATTGCGGAGTGCCTTGGCCGGATTGGTATCGGCCCATCCTTCGCGTTGGCCAAAACGGTAAAAACTGCGCAAGGACGCAAGTTTACGTGCTATCGAAGCCTTGGCGTAAGTTGCCTCATGGAGCGCAGCCAAATAGCCTCGCAATTCAACGGCGTTGAGGCTGCCCGGTTCAGGACAATTGTTGTTGCCATCCTGAAAATATTCGTGAAAAGTTTCGAGATCCTCGCGATAGGCTTTGAGAGTGTGCTGCGAAGCAGCGCGTTCTACATGCAAATGCTGTAGGAATTTTGCGATCTTTCGCTGCATGAGAATAGCCTGGATAGATTGTTCTTTTCTGCTGTGGCAAGTACTGATCTCGAAGAGGCCTTTCCGACGGTGTCAGCATCGGCTGGGCACTGCTTCGGCCAGCGATCCTTAGGCGCGTTACGGTCTCCCGCCAGCCTCACATGCCTTGCCAGCAAAATGCCTGAGCTCGCCTCGTGACGAAATGGATGCAATAGATGCGATAGACGGCAGAATTGGGAGCGTAGGGTTGCGCTAGCGCAATGCACTTTCTTGTTGGCTCCTTTTTCTTCTTACTCATCCTTCGACTGAGGTATCGTAGTGCGCTGGAACTGTTTGTCCGCAGGACCCGTTTGGCGTACTTTCTGACTAAGCACGGCCGCATCGTACCATGAGAAGCTTAGTTCAGAATTTGAAGCATAACGGCCAAGCGTGCGTAGCGTTTCGCCACGCTGGGAATCGTCGAACAAGAAGATGTAGCGCTCTTTGCCTTTGACCAGGGCCAACACATTAATGTCGTCGTTCACGTTAGCAGCTCTCCATGCGGCAAAAGCAATTGTTGGTCTGACTGGTCATGGTGCCGGTCCATGGCAGTGGGTTCATTCGGGGGTCGGCCAGAACTTTCAATCGCCTCCCTTTCGGGGGACTCCTGACTGGATGTGGCCAGCGCAACCTTTCCGGCGAGACAAGGCTACAGAGATTTCTATCGGCGTTCAGGCCACCGCAACACCAGACGAGTTTTGTGACTCCCGCCACGAGATGACAGCATTTCAGAAATATGCATGTGACAGCAGAAGCGTAAAAAGTCGTCGCTGCGCTGAAGATAAGACTTCCAGCCTCCAAAACGAGCATCGTCACGAAAGTAGACGTAGCTCTTTAAAGCCTGTGTTACTGCAGGATCAGTGCCATGATAGATGCTTGTATGCTTGAGCACGGGGCCATAATGAGGAATGCATGCAGGGCGTATTGCTTGTGGAGCACCCGGAACAAAACAGCTTTCGTCAGGCCAATAAGGCGGCAAGGCACCGATTACATCAGTTGGTTGGCTAGTAACGATGGTTTCGTCTAGTGCAATTTTGTTGCCAGAGTGGACGTCGCTACCAGCTTGCGACGGAGTAGGATTGCCAGCCGGTAGTTCCTCAGTTTGTTCCGCGAGTGGGATCTGGCTCGATTCAAAAGGATTGATTGCAACAGGTTCGCTGGCATCGACAGGATCTTGTGGTGGCGACGGCAGTGCTTGACAACTCGAATCACAGTCAGGCGCTTGCGTTGCCATCTGTGCGCGTGCAAGAGCCATTTGCGATTCGTAGACTAGCGAATCAGGAATGAATTCTTCTTCGGGCGTGTTCCATGGTAGGCCGTAACCGACGGGTATCTCATGATAGCCCGGATTGGCCGTATACCACTCAACATGCATACCAATGCGTGGTGGGTAGTAGGGTGAATAGTCCGTAACAGCACCCACAATGACAGCATCAACGTTCAGGAGTTGAGCTAAACGGCGTGCTTCGCCAGGGCCATTGAGATCTACGCGATTGGCCAGGATGGCTTCTTCGACAACATTAAGCGGCACAACTTCAAAACCGGGAGTTGCTTGCAATTCGGCAAAATAGGCCATGGTCACAACACGGCCATCCAATGTTGGTTCGTCGCTATGATTAAAGAATGGCGCAACTGCCACGCGGCCAAGCTGTGGAAAGGGATTGCGAATCACAGGCTGGTGCGAAATTTCAGGTAGCACCAAACTGCAGCCAGTCAGAGGCAAGCCGGTGAGCCAGCAGAGTAATAAGAAGAGTCTTCCACGCATGGTGGCGGATATCCAATTGCAAGGGGCCCCCCTTCCAAAAGGCGACAACCAAAGTCTGCCGGGGCAGCCTTAGCGCGTTGTCGGAATCTTCGGCACAATCCTCCGACTCACTGTAGTGAAAAATTGCGGAATGTTTCCATGTGTGCTAGCAGTTCTGTTGCTAGCGGACCCCAGCCGAAACACGCGACGAAGTATTTTCGGCAATTAGGTGCAAAAAAAACGGGCAGGCCCACTGTGGAGCCTGCCCGTTGAAAGGCGATTGCGAATTTTTCAGCTATTTAATCGCGAACTTTAACATCACCACAGTGCGTGACGACGACTTTCACCGAGTGGTCACAGCCGGACCAGGTATAAGTGCCGATTTGGCGGCCAAAGATCCCTGAGCGCCAGCACACTTGTGGTTCTCCGGTGCAGCATCCAGGGACGCATACTGAAACGGTCTCTGAACAGCAGCTGCAAGGTGGAGCGACGCTGAGAGTTGCGCAATAAGGCGGTGGTGGACTGCAACAGCAATCATTAGCAGCCGCATTGTCGGCTGAAGTAAACAGCGCACCCAGTGTGATAGCAACAACTGCTATCCCAGAACGTAAACAAAGCATTTGGTTTCCCCCCAGTAAAACAGTCTAAACCTGGCAAAAGCCAGCTGGTCGGGAGCTGAAACAAGCTCCTCTTATGGCAACTCTATTTCAAAATCTTCCCAAGTGCAAGTCAAACCCTATCAGGGCCTAGCCAGACACAGCAGGTGTGGCAAAAAATCAACATCTTGTGGTGCCATGTGCCGAAACCCAACACACACGATGCAAAAATGAAACCTCGAGAAAGATGGCATAGTCCTAATAGGGGGGGTATTTTCAGCAGTTCAAGCAAGTCGCCGGCTCAAAACCCACAGGCAAGGCTCCGCGAACCACCTGAAAATTTTGGCTTACACCCCAAAAGTAAGCGGGTGAAGGGAATCGAACCCTCGTCATCGGCTTGGGAAGCCGGTGCTCTACCATTGAGCTACACCCGCCAGCCTCACTGGCATTTGATTTTAGACGTGGCCTAAATCTTGCCGTCTAAACCCATTTGATAGTACTTGTGCGTGATACTGTCTTGGTTTTCTAACAACCAGTCGATGGATGGCTCGTTATTCATCGCTTTGTGGATGGCTTGGGCCATGGCTTTACGATGGATCTCGAACAGGGCTTTGTGGTCAAGGTTGTCGTCGTCGATCACACCCGGATTGAGCCATACGCTGCAGATAATACCCAAGTCATTGGCTTTTTCTTTGGGTATGTCACCAGCTCGAACCGAGTCGAGCACGCCATTGGCGATGGCGGCTTGGACCGTTCCCATCAAGATGTTGGTATATCGCGAGTTCTTTACGGTGACTTTGCTGACACAAAGTGTGACGGGGCGGACCTGAATATCCGTGTTGAGAATCGCAAACACCTTCGAATGCCCCATCGACTGGTCACCCGTGAGTGTGGCGAGAGCAGTACCAACAGGTCCATCGAGTTCGCCAATGACAACTTCCGGTTCAGCTGCGGTAAAGGGAGGGCCACCAGCCACAAGGGACTCGCCAGAACGAAACACGACGCGATCAGCCATAAGAATTGCCATCCTTAAATGAACATGTTTGAGTGAAGGATTGAGAATACAAATCTACCGTCAAAGTGAGGCGTTGAAAACCATGAATCACAACTGAAGACGAACCCGCTGATGCTCCGACTGGCCGAGTCGCGAAAGCAAATGGCCAAGGATCCGCACCGGCCGATTTATCACTATGTTAATCCCGAAGGCCGATGTGGTTCGTCTTACCGCGGCGAATACGCAATTGGAGGTGGATAACGGAAGTTGGTACACTGACTGGAAGATATTCTCACATCGAGCATCAGCTTTCGTCAGAGAGAATCATGTCCATTCGCCCCGAGCACTTCATTAACGAGACGATCGATGTCGGTACCTGGCGCCGCCTGGCGGGTATGTATAGACGGCGGGATCGTTGGGGATTTCTAGCCTGTAGCCCGCACGTATGCAATATGCGGGCCGTATGTCACAAGCAGTAACAGGCAGCATTAAAACTGCGCGGATTATGCAAGTGCCCTTGGGTTTGCTACACACTTATCAAGTCGGAAAGCGCTGCGAGTCGTTTACGAAGTTGCTCGCTTTGCTGGTCTTGATTGTCTTCAAAATCACTCAGGAAGTCTTCTTCCTGTGATAATTCAACACGAGTTAACTGCCGTTTGATTTCATTGATTGTAGGTTGCATCGAACGAGGTAATGTCAAGTTTTTTCGTTCGGACTCGGTCAAGGCATCGTAGTAGAGTTTGACAAATCTGAAATCACGGGCAGTTTCTTCGAGTTGCTTGATGATTTTACTGAGGACTTCAATGTCGATTTCTTCAAGAGTCAGCAGGACTGTTTCTGTTTCATCCAGTCCAACATGATATCCCGTGATACGTGCTTCAAGTTCGGACAAATTGATTTGTACTGCTTTTTCCTTGCTGGGTATCGAAGCCAGTGCGGGAACGACCCATGGCGTTGTTGTAGAAGTAAACGAAGCTGGCTTGCTGGTGACACGAACGGGGCGCGCCGAATTTTTTACCACTGAAGGCACATGCTGCGGCACAAGGTTGGTGTTCGGGAAATCTACAGGATTTAACTCAGAGGGCTCTGGGGGATTTTGTGGGAGTTCTGGCTGTTCTGGATTGCTGAGAATTTCACGTGGCTGGATGCTTTCTGAGCTTGGCAAATCATTTTGGGGCTTAACGGTAGGTGGTTCCGTTGATTTTTTTACTAGAGCGCGAAAACTGGGAATCTCAGGCAAGTCTTCTGTTGCACCTGGCATCGAACGGAGGGTTGATTCAAGCAACCAGTCTGCTAGCAATTTGCGGTTTTTTTCAGTTTGAGGAGATTCTTGCCAGGCAATTAGGGTTTGGTCCAGCAGAGCCAACCGTTCCCGTTGCATAGCCAGATCATGTCGCAGGGTCGTTTTGAGTTGGAAACGTAAATCGGATTCGAGTTGATTCAGAATATCACGCGGAGCAGTATGTTGCTGTTGAGCAGTCACCCCGGCAGCCAGAATCAAAAGGGTAAAAAGGGTGCTGATGATGACTGTAAGACGTTCGCCGTTGAGAGGGGGGGCTCGCATGAATATCAACTCTGGACAGTTTGGTGTGTTTGGCCGCATTTCTCGAGGGCGCTACGCGAAGGAGAGAATTCCAAACAAGCTTAGAATGGCCCGGATGTAAGTCAAAATAGATCTTCCCGCAGTGTCATCAGGAGAAGCGTCTTCTGGTGGCCTGTGATTGCTGATGACGATTGTGCAGGTTCTATAGGCTTTGGCCCACCATTACGTGGGAAAAAGAATCACCCAAAACGATGGGCTTTCGGCAACATCCCACCGGTGGCTACTTCACTACCCAACACGTTCGCCCTGGCTGGTAGACCAGGATCGGATGGTCCAGACTAGAGAAAGCGCTGGTAGGCTGCGACCGCCAACTCATCCACGCGATCATTTTCGGGGTGGCCGCTATGACCTGCCACACGATGGTAGTTGACTCGATGGGTCTGCAGCAACTGGTCCAATCGGCGCCAGAGGTCCTCGTTTTTAACGGGCACTAGTTTTTTGCCTTCTTTGCGTTTCCACCCATTGGCTTTCCACTTGGGCATCCATTCGCTCATGCCTTTGCCGACATATACGCTATCGGTGAATAAATCCACTTGTGTGGGACGTTTGAGAGCGGCAAGCCCCTCAATGACGGCTTGCAATTCCATGCGATTGTTGGTCGTTTCGCGCTCGCCCCCTGAATTTTCCAATGTTTTTTCAGTGGACGGATGTCGGAGCAAAAAAGCCCAGCCACCGGGACCCGGGTTGCCGCTGCAGCCGCCGTCCGTAAATAAATGTACTAGTGCCATGGCAGGAAGGAACGGTTCAAGGATGTGATTCTGTAGAGTGGTCAATGCTCGGAGCGGCAACTTGAATATCCGGCCGGGGCTTGGTCATTTGTTTCAATTCATCCGCTAGCGGGGAGTCGATTTTTGGGAGTTCTGTAAGTACGCAGGGGAGGTGAACGGTGAACCTGCTGCCTTTGCCCAGTTCGCTTTCCAGGGTGATGTCGCCTCCCAGCAAGCGGCACAATTCGCGAACGATGGATAAGCCCAATCCAGTGCCTGAGTATTCTCTTGTCATCGCATTGCCGCCAGGCAAAACGGTTGTGCCTTGCCGGAATTTTTCGAATACGAGCACTTGCTCCGCCTCACTGATCCCCACTCCCGTATCGCTAACAGCCAATCGCAAGTTTCCTCCAGGATCCTGGTGCACCGAGACATCGATGCGGCCACCGTCTGGTGTGAACTTGATGGCGTTGGAGAGCAGGTTGTTGAGTATTTGCTCAATTTTCCCCTGATCTTGCTTCACCAAGGGCAGCTCGGCAGCCTCAAATTCTAGGTCGATGTTCTTTTTGCCGCTAAGAGGCCTGGCCAGATCGCACTGGGTGGCGACGACCTGACTGATATCAAATTCACTGGGTCGCACCTCCAGCTTACCGCTTTCTATTTTGGCCAGATCAAGAATGTCGTTAATCATATCAAGCAGTTGTTTGCCCGATCGCTGGATATTGCTGGCGTAGCGCCGCTCTTTGTCCTCTAGGTTGTCGATGCTTTCCAGGAGATCACTAAAGCCGATAATGCTGTTGAGAGGAGTGCGTAATTCATGACTGACGGTAGCCAGGAAGTCACTCTTCAGTTGGTTCATTTCAAACAATCGCATGTTGGCTGAGGCCATTTCGTCGATTTTTAAATCCAGTTCTCCATTGACCGAACGCAACTCATCTTGTTGCCGCAGGAGTTGGCGTAACATGCGATTGAAAGCTGCACCCAGTTGCTCAAACTCGTCTCCCGTGTGGATCACGGCCCTTTGGTGAACATCGCCACTTCGCACCCTATCGCTCACATCACGCAGATGTTGGAGGGGTTTGACGATCACATAGCGCACAACAACATACAATGCCAACATTGCCAAAGAGACGGTCGCGATAGCAGCAATCAAAAGCATGGAACGGTTATGGTTTTGATCGGCTTTCGTTTTTTTTGCGTCTGTTTCGACACGAACAACGGCCAGCAAGTCACCCACTTCCAGATCGGGCCAATAGACGGGAACGGAAGGATTGTTGTGGCATGTAATGCAGCCCTCTTTGGTAAATACGGGTTGGTAATAGAGATAACGGATACTTTCTTCATCAAGCCGACCTTCCCAAGGTCTCTGTTCACTCCCTGAAAGATCATCAATGGCTTCATCTTTTTCGAGTGCATCTCCCAGTTTTTGCCATTTGAAGACTAAGTCCCACTCATAATTCTCTTGGGGTTCGCCCAATCCACTTTCATTTTTTGGATGCAATACATCCCATTTGAAGTTTCTTTCGCTTAATAATTTCGACAAGGCGTCGTTTGCCATTTTGTCGGTTGCGTTCGGAGCAATGATATCCGAAACCTGTGTGGTTCTAGCGCCTAGGATGTTTTTATGTTCCGACATCATCGCCAAATCGACGAGTGCTTCCCCAACAAATCGGTTTTGTTCTAAAACGATTTCGTCGGTTCGTGACCCGTACCACCAGAAACTGCCTGCAATCAAAGGCAATAAGCAAGCCCCGAACAACCAACGGCATTTACGCTCGAGGTTTGTCTCACCCAGTGTTTTTTTAAATCTGCGGTAGCTCATGGGGAGAAGGGTGGGAAGGATCGTTTCGAGGTATCATAGACAATTGGATATCCGGGTTAGCTCTATTCTACGGTAGATGCAGTCTACTATCCATGCAGGCTAGAGTACTTCTTCTCAAGGCGTTTCCAACAATGAAATAGGATGATGTGCCGACGGCCCAGACTGCTTCCTGCCAGGGCTCTTACATCATATCCCAGGGGTCCACGTCGACGGTGATGACGATTTCTTTGGGAGGTTTGTAATCTGTGATCACCGTTTCAACCAGACTGCGGAGATTGTCGATTTGAGATGCCTGCAGTTGTATCTGAAAACGAAAATTTCCGCGCAACTTGGGAATTGCCGCGGGTGCAGGCCCAACAATTCGGACAACACGATTGTCTGCGCTATTGCTTTTGCTGGCAACATCCTTGAGACGTGTGGTTATGTCCTCAACAACACCACGTGTGGTTTCTTCCCTTGGGCCACGCACAACGAGCCGAATCATGGCGCCACAAGGTGGATATTGCATTTTCTGGCGAAGTGCGAGTTCTTGTTCAGCAAAGGTGGGGAAATCATGTCTGACTGCGGCTCGTATGGCCGCATGTTCGGGGCTCAACGTTTGTACCAGCACACGGCCCCCCTGCTGACCCCGGCCTGTGCGGCCAGCCACCTGCGCTACCAACTGAAAGGTGCGCTCACCAGCACGAAAGTCAGGCAGATGCAAGGCCGTGTCCGCGTTGATGACGCCCACCAAAGTCACGTTCGGAAAATCGAGTCCCTTGGCAATCATTTGGGTGCCCAGCAGGATGTGAATCTCGCCACGACTAAAGGCCCCCAAAACTCGCTCGTGGCTGCCGTGGGCTTGCATGCTATCGGTATCCATTCGTGCGCAAACATAATCAGGAAACCTTATCCGTACTTCGTTTTCCAGTTTCTGCGTGCCTAATCCGCCGTACCGGATGGATTGGGATTTGCAATCGGGACAGGCGGTGGGAGGTGATTCGTGGTGATCGCAATAGTGGCAGACGGCTCGGTTGGCTTGCCTGTGGAAAGTAAGGGATAGTTCACAGTGTTTGCAGTTCAGCACATGCCCGCAGGCAGGACACTGAATGTGGGTTGAATAGCCTCGTCGGTTGAGCAGTAGGATCACTTGCCCCCCATCGCGGAGCGCGGTAACCATTGCCTGATGGAGTTGTCTGCTGATGCCTCCCCGACCACCACGTGCTTGGGAAGGATTGCGCAAGTCAACGGTAATCACATCGGGCATGGGTAAATTCATGACCCGTTTGGGGAGTGTCACAATCTTGAATTCGTCTTGTTCAACCCGCTGCCAGGATTCTAGGGAAGGCGTTGCACTCCCAAGCACCAGAGGAATTCCTTCGCCAATTGCCCGTTGCCAGGCCACATCACGGGCATGGTATCGTGGAGCCGAATCCTGCTTGAATGAGGATTCGTGTTCTTCGTCGATAACGATGAGTCCCAAGTGGGGCGTAGGAGCAAAAATAGCACTACGTGCGCCAACAACCACTTGCACTTCTCCCCGTGCAATGCGCTGCCATTGATGGTGTCGCTCGACAGTCGTTTGATGGCTGTGTAGCACGGCCACAGAATCAAAGCGGGCGCGAAAGCGGCGCACCGTTTGTGGTGTGAGGCTGATTTCAGGTACCAGGACGATCGCTTGACGGCCAAAACCAACAACATGCTCGATCGCTTGAAGATAGACCTCGGTCTTGCCGCTACCCGTAACGCCATGCAAGACGATGCCTTGCGTTTCAGCAGAGTCAAGAGCTTTCTGAAGAGCGTAGAGTGCTAGTTTCTGATCCGCATTGAGAGACAAGGGTTGCTGGCGCTCAACGATCGCTTCGTTAAACTTGTCGGTGCTTATTCGTTTGGTTTTGGCTTCGAGGAGACCCCGTTTGAGCAATTGTTTGATAGGCCCCGTAGTGCACTGGGAGGCGTCGGCTAGTTGCGAGGCGGTCAGTGGCTGAGAACTCGCGGCAAGAGTTTGGAGAGCCTTACGTTGTTGTTTAGAGCCAAGCTGAACCTGGTCCAATCGTTCCATGACATCGGGTGGAACTTCCAGAAGCGTTACCTGTCGTGTGCCAGCCAGGCGTCGCACACCAGCCGGGACGACGGCCTCCAGTACTTTTCCCCAGGGGCAAAGGTAGTAGTCGGCCATCCATTGTGTGAGCCGTAACATGGGGGGCGTCAAGAGAGAGGAGGAGTCAATCACTGCGGCAATTGCTTTCAATTGCTGCGTAGGAACGGCTCTGGTTTCTAAACCGACACAGTAACCTTGGACCTGCCGATTGCCTCGTCCGAAAGGCACACTCACACGCCGACCTGCCTGAAGTAGCCATTCCGGGTGGTCTGGGTTGCAGAATTTCTCTGGAACCAAATAGTCGTAGACGCCTTTCGCCCCCGCGGGCAATACAATCGTAGCCACGAGACGTTGTTCATGCTTATCGACTTCCCATTCTGGGGGCGATGTATCAAACAGGTTTTGCTGATGCGCCATGATAATGGGGTACAAATTCAGGATGAATCAGCGTTTGCGCGCTGTGGGCAGTTGGCTTTATCAACTGATACGATACCATTAGAACGTGTTCTAGTAAGACCCGTTTGTCTGTGCGAACCTTGCACCAGCCCCTTCACATGCTATGCAACTCGGTATTTTTGGCGGTAGTTTCGATCCGGTGCATTGGGGGCATTTAGTCCTCGCCAAGAGTTGTCTCCAGCAAGCCGTTTTGGACCAGGTGTGGTTTGTTCCAACGGCTCACCAGCCTTTCAAACCCCAGGGCCCTCAAGCGTCCGAATGCCATCGTCTGGCGATGCTCCAACTGGCCTGTCAGTCTGAGAGTCGTTTTATCGTCTCGGAGATCGAATTCAGCCGTGGGGGAGTTAGCTACACGGTCGATACTCTAGCGGCAATCCGTGAAGATCTACCCGCAGCCCGACTCTTTTTTTTGATGGGAGCGGACGCTTTGGTGGATTTTCCCAACTGGTATCAGCCAGCGGAGATTTGTCGCCTGGCCACACCCCTGGTAGTTCATCGAGCCGGATCGATGCAACCGGATTTTCAGCACATCAAAAAATTCATGTCGCGCCAGCAACTTGCTATCATGCATCAACTTCAAGTCGAAATGCCAGCAACCCCGATCAGTAGCTCACAAATTCGCAAGTTGATTTCTGAAGATGGTGATTGGCGCTTACTCGTTCCACCAGCGGTGGCTGAGTATATTGAGCAACAGGATTTGTATCGAGCATGTTAGCCTACCGCCGTTTCTTAGAGGTGCTAGCTCGCATATTTCATCCGTTCCTACTACGGCAGCCTAAATCTATTTCTGACTGCGTTTTATGTCTGCTTTGGGCACTACAGCGAAGCTGCGGCCAATTCGCCGACCAAAGCTGCCCGATAGTGTCCGTCCGATAAAATATCCGAGCTAGGCAGCTTTCGCGGATTTCAAGCTGTCGACGAGTTCCCGTGGCACTTTTGAAAGTTCAATCTGTGGTTGGGAACGTATTGCATCAAGCACATCATCAAGTTGTTCCTGCTGCGTTTGTGTCAAATCCAGTAGCAACCATTTCTGGCCACGGATAAGACAGTGTCCTCCCCCTGCCCCGTCCAGGGGTTCTTCACGAATATGAAAGCCAGATCCACGAACGATATCGAGTGCCATTGATAGCAGTTGTGCAGTGTGCATAAGAGAGTTTGTGGGCTAGGGACAATTTTGGGGAGGAGGACTATACAAAAAACGTAATGTCCTGGGAAGCAGACTTTTAAGCAGGAATGTTTGCCTTTATTTCAGCTCCCCTCGGTGAACAATTTGAGTCTTCCATGCAAATGCGACGATAGGCAATAGAGAGCTAAGTGTTGACTATTAAAGAATTTAAGATTTGCGGTGAGTTAAATGAGGTAAAGTTGGCGAACTTTGGCTAGCACGTAGACAAGCACGGATTAAAGAAAGGCGCGAATCCCAATCATGCAAAGTGCTGAGTTAACAACAGAGCAACAAATTGAATCGTTGAAACAGCAGCTTGCCGGCGCACAACAGATGGCAGCGTTGGGCGAACTGGTGGGCACCACCACGCACGAATTCAACAATGTCCTGATGACCATTCTCAATTATGCCAAGCTTGGTCTGCGCCATAAGGACGAAGCGACTCGCGACAAAGCACTGAATAAGATTCTGATAGCAGCTGGCAGGGCCGAAAAAATTACGAATAGTGTGCTCGGCTTAGCTCGAAATCGTAAGCAGGAGTTTGCTCCTACCAATCTGGCCCAACTGCTCCAGGAATCTCTTGTTCTATTGGAACGCGAAATGCAAAAGTATCGAATCGCAGTGCACTGCGATTTTTCAGAAGTACCACCTGTGCGGGCTATGGGCAATCAAATCCAGCAGGTACTTCTTAATTTGATGACCAACGCGCGGCAGGCAATGAACGGTGGGGGAGAACTCGTCCTTCGTATCACCCATGATCCTGCTGCAAATGCAGTCGATCTGACCGTGCGTGATTCAGGGTCTGGGATTCCACAGGACTTGCTCCCAAAAATATTTGACCGCTACTACAGCACAAAGAGTGGCCCCGACGAAAGTGGCAAGGGTGGTACTGGAGTAGGGCTCTCAACGTGCAAAGATATCATTAATTCCCACCAGGGACGCATTCGGGTAGAAAGTTCAGTCGGCCAAGGCACACAATTTACGGTACGTTTGCCCGTCTATCAGAAATCCGTCAACAGTGGAACTCCTGCGCCCATCACGAAATTGGGTATTCCCACAGAACAACCCAATTCGATAGGCTAAATCGGTATCGAGCGGTAGCAAAACGTCTTTTCAGATTTGGACATTTATCCTTGGAATCGCATGGATGTAGCCGTTTTGATTAAGGTCCCAGACGAGCCTGAATATCGGCTAGAATCTGTTGCTCAGCAAATGGGTCGCGACCTTGAGGGATCCAGTTCGCAGCAAATCGTGTTCGACTAACTTCTTCGCCTAAGCGACTGCGTAATGAATTATCATTGCGAAAAGTTGCCGCCCCAGCCATGGAGCTTTCCGGTCGCGGCAGATCTTCCAGTTCTTTGTAGACGGCTACATCAAGCAAATAGCCGCCCTGTTCGGGGATGATGCGCAGCACACCACGACGTCGAATTGTCTGAAAGGTGCTTTCCCAACGGTTGTCCCAGCCAACCGAGTCGGGCCGATGTGGTTCAAGCCAGGTGGCACCTACTTGGGGAAAGGTGTCGATACGTCCTTCTGTCATGATGTTACCAACCAACTGCACACGATTTTCGCGCTCAATACGAAAGTAGTCATCCACCACATCTACGATTTGTTCCCAAGCCCAGTCTTGGTTGCTGACGGGCACATAGAGATAATTGGCCTGGCCACGACCTGGAGCGACAAACTGTGGTTGGCCAACAAGTCCGCCGTTCGGGGTTGCTGTGGCTACGACATCTCCCATAGGTATGGGCTGCGGTGGACCAAAAAGGGGATTGGTTTCTCCTCCTTGAAAGGGATGGTAGCCTACCAGCATCGCTGTGCCCCATAGTGTGCAGGCAATTCGTAGGGTGTTCAAATAATCCATCCGCGCCTCTGGCCAGAAAAATAGGTCGGAGAATCTTCGCGGAATAAGTACAGAAGGGCAAGATAGAAATTGCGAGCAAAAGCGATGCTAGCACAGGGGCAGTCTATTTCATCCGCCAGCAACTTTGAAAAGAGGAAGCCCTTCTAACAAGATTCCAATAAACAGGCCGACTGCTTTTGCAAGCAGTCGGCCTGGCGGTTTGCAAAGCCGCAGCCAAGTGGAGCGTCTAGGGCTAGAGTTAGAGCTAGCCACAATCGGGTGTTTCGCTAGAGCACATCTGAATTTTTCGTAGTGTTTTCCACGCCGCTCATCTCCAATAATAGGGCCCAGCTGCTAGCGAATTCAGATGCGCGATGCGAATCAGGCTACCTGTTATGTCTATCCCGCATCTCGAATCCTGCATCCCGGTGCAATAGCGGAACACTCAAGAGTGAATTGCTCTAGAACCGGCCACCATCAATGCCAAGTCGCATCTTTAATTCTTCAAATTGCTGGACGTAATCTTCGTTAGTGGAGTGCACATGCTCTGCTTCGGTCACGAATTTCATGTCTTCGCGACAATTCAACCCAGCATCGATGAGAACACCTTCGTAGGGTGTGAGCACCTTGCCATAAATAATGAGCAATTTGTGTTCGTCAAATTGTACTTCTTGTGGTGTATTGGGATTGAGAACGGCGATGCCAGTGCATCCATCATTGACGAGCATGTCTTCGAAATCCCATAGTATGCTCTGCAAGATTGGCATGTCGATATGTTCACGAGAAAGGTCCTGCTGACCAGCATCGTTGAAATCGTGGCTGCATTCCAGGACAACATCGACCGTTGGGCCCAGTGGATCAAGCAGCTGCATGAAGGTATCGAATAGTTTTTCTCGCGATGCTGCGGCCATTACCACAGGAACGTCTTGACCTGTATTTTCGTCGTGATACGTATCATGGCGAAAGCCGGCAGAAGGGACGACTTCCAGATTGTAGGAAGGCCTGACCGCATCCGTGAGAATATAATTGTCATAGCGATTAATGCCCATATGGGCTTCTAATTCTTTTTCACTGAGCTGCTCAAAGTAGCTGCCCATTTCGGCGACGCTTTCTTCGTGAAAGACATTCGTGAAAAATTGCTTTAAAAAACTCATCGGCGATCTCGATTATGTATTGGAATTGGTTGTCTCGGTTCTTGCATCCGAGGAGAGCTTCAGGTCCTGAAGTTGATTCACTGGATACTTACAAACGGGGCTCACAATTTTTGGTGGGTGATGTACTGCTTGGGAGGTTGATTTGAAGTACACGTCAAAATGGCAACTACGCCTGGAGGGGATTTTTACGGCGACATGTAACTCTAGCTTGTGTCTATGGCACAGCCAGTAAAAAGTGATCGAAAATGATGTGCTTTTTCGCATCATTCCTGATGCATTCGCGAAAGCCTTAGGTATTTTCGAAAAGTGTGATTGATGCTTGCATACAAACATCAAACGCGTTTTAGAAATGCAACATACGGTGCATTGTGTACACCGTTGTCTGGCATGCTGGCGTATGCCGAGAGCCAGCGAATGGCTCCGTATTCCTGCAGAGTCCCGTATTTAAGCTGAGGGAGCCTGGCCGACCAAAACACGGGAGTTTGACAGAGAGGTCAAGGAACCCTGCTCTACGCTGCAGCAGGGCGAATCAAATATGCGGATTAGGGGTCTACAGACTGGGATGCAACGGACTGGGATGTTGCATGTTGGCATCGTACTAAAGCGCAAATCGCCATAGCCGTGCCATACTGTTGATGGTAGTTGTAAAGTGGATAATCCCACCAGCTGCCATCTTTTTCTTGCAGTGGTATCAGAATGTGGGCCAAATGACCCTGAAAATGGGGCCGTTCTTCACGAGGAAGCTGCTCGATGCACATCGCAGCATAGAAATGACCGTAATAATAAAAGTAACCGGCAATCGAAAAATGGGATTCGTGGGGCACGGGATATTTGCGACCAATGCTCAACCAGCCATTACGGGCATACAACCGATTCAGCCAGGTTTTTAGTACATCGTCGCTGATCTTTTTATCCCCGTACAACCGCAGTGCTACATTGCAGGCTTGCGACCGTCCCAGACTGCCTGCTGGACGATTAATTCCATAGCGGGGCATCATTTTCAAGTATTCTCCATAGGCGTATGCAAAATCAGGAAACCTTTGCCTATGGATGGAATCGATGGCCTGTTGAATGCGATCCGGTGGAAAATCAACGCCTAACGACTTCGCTTCTTGGAGAGCTATGAGAGCCGTAGCCGTTACAAAGCTGATGGAGCTGCTGCTGGGTCGCTGCGTGTGCGCGACCATATCGTAATAGCCCCAGCCTCCGTTGATGGATTGATAGCGTCGTAGTCGATCCGCCTGATAATGGCATAGGTCGATTAGCAGTTTCTGAAGATCCTGATTCCCTTCCGCGCGGGCGTGCAGGCGCGTCAGGGCCTGGATGGCATAGGCATGCCCCCACACATTATAAATCGCCTCGGCTTCAGCCCGTCGCAGTTTTCCGCTATAGGTCAAAAGCCACTCTTGTCCTCGGTCGATAGCATTTTCTACTGCTTCGCGCCGGGAGCCCGAAAACAGCGAGCGGGTCTCGACTAGCGCCATCAAACTTAAGGAAGTGACTGCGGTGCGAAAAGCATGATGCGAGCCGGGCACGGGGGCATAGATATTTAGTGCTTTCGTCTTTTGAGCACTCCCCCATGCGCCATGTTTCATTTGGACTTCAAGCAAAAAATCAACACCACGCTCTATTGAGGCAAGTACTTCTGCCGAGGTAGGAGGTGTGATGGGTGCCGGTTGCGGGCCTTGCGTGGCCAGGGCTGGGATCACCAATTCTTCTGCGAAGAGAGCGCCAGTCGTCCAATTGGCGAGCAGCAATCCGGCAATCAGAACCGTCAAAGAGCGTATTCTCGGAAGATCCATGCCGTTGTCTTTCGTGGAGTTGTCTCGAGATTTTGAGACCGAGTCGTCAAATCGATTTCAAAACACTAGCGTAAGCAATTAATCCTCAGAGCCATCCTTCTTCTCTTCTTTGACAATCTCGTCGCCTTCTTCAAGTCCTTTGAGCACTTCAACCATCTTGTCTTGCTTGCGGCCTAACTTCACCTTGCGCTTGACAGGTTCATCCTCTTCCTCGTCCACGAGCATCACGTACTTGATTTTTTTGTTGTCCTCTTCCGATTGCACGAGGTCTAAAGGGATTTGCAGAGCTTTTCCGTTGTTGTAGGTAGTGACTTTTGCCTTGCAAGTCATACCTGCCACCAGCCAGATGGGCAGGTTGGAGTTATCGATATCGATTTCTAACTTGAATTTGTTGCTTTTCCCTGGAACGGATTCCAATTCTGCAACTTTGCCTGGAATTTCCAGTTCTTCATCTGCTGTGGGTACGAGAATCGTTTCAAGGCGACTTTTCAAGTCGGGCAAGTCTTTTTCGCCAAAGCTTGTCAGCACCTTGAGTGGACGTTGCTTTACGATCGTCATAATAACCGAGTTGGCTGATACGGCCCCCAGCGGTTTTAGCTTCGCTAGGAAGGACGAGACTTCCGACCACGTGCCGTCGAGACAGCGACCGTAGTAGATGACCCCATCGCTGGGGGCTCGGATTACCAACAGCCCTTTGTCGCTGATCAGCTTGGCATGTTGTTCGACACTTCGGGCACGCGCTTCTCGCAACTTTTCCATTTCAAAGACTTGTCGGGTAAGGCTCGTTTCTTTGGTTGTTTTGGCTTTTTTGAAAGTCAGTTCGTTCTTTTCTTTGGCAACACGATAAGTCTCATCCATGCGGGGAACCAACACATCCAAGGTATAGTCGCGATTTGCCGTGCTAAGTTCCATGACGAGTTCCGCCGTTTCGACCACAAACCTTTGTCGGCGGAGCACAATCTCTTCGGTTTCTTCAGTCAGCTCATCGGCCTCATACATTTTCTGAAGCTGATTGAGTTCTTCACGTGCTTCGGCAAGTTCCTCTTGGGCCGATTTGTATCGATAATTTGCGATCGCAATGTTAAAGGGTCGGTCTGTGCTGTGGTAATATTCGTAGTCTTGTTGGAACTCCTCATAACTACGTCGAGCACTCTCAAAGTTCATTTCTAATAGTTTTTTTACACGCGGCGCCTCTTCTTCGGCTTTCAACAGGGAGAGTTCGCTTAGTTGCTGATCAATACTTTCGGAGGCGATTTTTTTTTCAAGGTCTTCTGGTTCAAATCGAACCAGGACATCCCCTTTTTTGACATAGGAACCATGCTCTACCGCATCCAGCACTTTAAATTTTGTCCAGACTTCAGGACGGAGGGCGACTTCTTCCATTTGATCGGCGACAAAGATGCCGTCCAGTTTGACTTCAACCTTGAGAGGTTTGCGCTCAACTTTAAAAGGCTTAGTTTTTGCAGAAGATTTCTTTTTCGGATCTTCCTTGGCCTCTTCGGCTTTTTCTTGGGTATCGATTGATTCCTTGCTGTCGGTCTGTTTGTCTTCCGTTTGCCTTTTATCTTCCGTTTGTTTGTCCTCTTCGGCATCTTCCTCAGGTTGACCTTTCTTTTGAACCGTATCGCCATTTGCGGATTCCTGATCTTTGGCGACCTTGTTGTTTTCGGCTTCTTGAATGTCAGGATCAGGTCGGTCTGTGGTGTTGTCCAAAGCAGGAGCCGCCTGCACATCGAAGACAGGTGCGCAGAAAACGAACGAGAATAAGAAGGCATAAACGGCAATGCGAGGCATCGAAAGCTCCTCAGTTGTCAATTCACAGGGCAGGCAAAACTAGGAAATTTGCCTGAAACATTAGGTAGTTCGCACAGAATGAAAAGCACACATTCTGGTGAAATTGGGCAATTTGAGCTGGGTTTGCGGATGATAGATTCTAGCTGACTATCTTACGTAAGCCTACATTCTTCCGCCCAGATTATGGTCTACTCGAGAAAAAGCAGACGTTTCTCCTTGATTTGCGGGTTTTCGGTTCGATTGGTGGCGTCGGTCTGGATCAACAGCCAGCCCTCTACTACGTATCCTGGAGGACTAGGTTTGCTGGCGCGCTAATCGTAGCTGCTATAACCGGACAATCCTGCATATTCGTCAATACGCAGCAGGTTGATTGGTCGGTGCCGAATCGATAGGTTCGCAAGAAGGACTTTTATTCTGATTACCCATGGAAACGCTCTGGCATGAAGATATACACCCTCACTGGCGACCAAGGCACGACCTCTTTAGTAGGGAATCAACGTGTGCAGAAATGCGATTTGCGCATTTGTTCCTATGGAACGATTGATGAGTTGAATGCCCTGTTGGGATTGGTGAGGGCTGAGGGGCTTTCACCCCGGCTTGATGAAATAGTAAACCTTTTACAGAATCAACTTTTCGACTTAGGCGCTGAACTGGCCAGTCCCAATCCGACAGAAAGAAGTACGGATTTCTTGGTGGAGAGCACGATTACCGAGCAGGAAAAGTGGATCGACACCTTTGAGGAAGGATTACCAGCTCTCACGAATTTTATCCTTCCCGGGGGTTCACAGAGTGGAGCCCTTTTGCATCTGGCACGAACCGTATGTCGTCGTGCCGAAAGGGAGATCGTGGCCTTGTCGCAAACGGCTCCTGTTCGCGAGATCGTCCTAAAATACGTAAATCGCCTGAGTGATTTGCTTTTCATGATGGCCCGTGTGGCCAATGCGGGTATGGGGGTAGACGATGTCCTCTGGAAAAAGCCTGAAAAAAGAAAATCCCCTGACAGCTAGTACCAAGGGCCATTCGTATCTCCCCATGCCATCAAGTGGCCAAAGCTACTTTACGAGTTGCGGGTAGCCACTTATCCTATGTGCTTTGGCAATTCTTAAGTATTGCCAAATCGCTAATCTATCGGGCTTGGGGACTTCTCTAGGCGTTCGGGTCGGGCGGCTCGTGGCGGAACGCCTTGTTTTTCTAATTTTTATGGAGTTAGGTGGGAGGAAAACAATGAACATAATTATTCGATCGCTAGTCGTTGGGCTGGCAATCACCTGGTTGGTAGGTCAGCCCACACCAGTTGTAGCGCAAGAACTTGCTGAGGTCTCAGCGAAGGCGGACGAGGCGGCTCTGGCTGGGCACAATGGCTGGATGCTTACCTGTTGTGCCTTAGTGCTCTTCATGACGGCTCCTGGTTTAGCCATGTTCTACGGTGGTCTTGTCCGTAAGAAAAATGTGCTGGGCGTGATGATGCAGTGTGTGTTTCTGATGGGTCTGATGACCGTGCTGTGGGCTTTGTACGGCTATAGCCTTTGTTTTGGAAGTGGTAACCTCTACATTGGAAACGGCGATTACCTGTTCATGGATGGAGTCCAGCGCACTTGGGACGAGGCAGCCGGAGGCCCGGTAACACCCATGGAAGGTGTCATCCCTCGCTACACCCACATGCTCTTCCAGGGCATGTTTTTCATTATTACACCAGCTCTCATTTGTGGAGCATTTGCCGAGCGAATGAAGTTCAGCGCAATGGTGTTATTTAGTATTTTGTGGGGCACCGTTGTTTATTGCCCCCTTTGCCACATGGTCTGGGGTGGTGGATGGTTAGCATTTGATGGTAAAGAGTCATTAATGGGAGGTGCGCTTGATTTTGCCGGTGGTACAGTCGTGCATATTAGTTCGGGAGTCTCAGCTTTGGTTTGTGCCATGCTGATTGGCAAACGAAAAGGGTTTGGGAGTGCCGATATGCGACCTCACAATCTTACTTACACTGCACTGGGAGCTGCCATGCTTTGGGTTGGTTGGTTCGGTTTCAATGCTGGAAGTGAGCTGGCCTCCGATGGCCTGACCTCCAGCGCTTTTGCCGTAACCCACTTTTCGGCAGCAGCAGGCGTTTTGGGATGGGCCTTCTACGAGTGGCTCGTTCATGGCAAGCCAAGCGTACTGGGAGCCGCTTCGGGAGCTGTGGCCGGTCTCGTGTGTATCACCCCTGCAGCCGGTTTTGTTCATCCGATGGCAGCTCTCATCATGGGTGGTGCAGCTGGTGTAGTTTGTGCCATCGCCTGTGGGAGCATCAAGGCAAAATTTGGTTACGATGACTCACTGGATGCTTTTGGCGTTCATGGGGTAGGTGGTACTTTGGGTGCCGTACTTACCGGCGTTTTTGCTACTCGCGAGTGTTGGGACATTGCTGGTTCCACAAAACTCGGTTTGATTGAAGGCGGTAGCATTATGGGAGGGCAGGTTGCTGCTGTGGTGGTGACTTGGATATTTAGCCTGGTGGCCACGTTCATCATTTTGATGATCGTCAAAGCGATGGTTGGCTTGCGTGTCAGCGAAAGTGATGAAACGCTGGGTCTCGACCAGAGCGAGCATGGCGAGGAGGGTTACATCTTCGCTTAAACACGACGAGCGAAAGAATCGGTAGAGGTTTTTTCGTTAGCTTGGTAAAATTAATCCCTAGGTGTTGCGTGGTCCGGGTCACACCGGATCACGCAAATACCAGTCATCAATTATAAAGGAAATACGAGATGAAGAAGATCGAAGCAGTGATTCGTCACTTCAAGCTCGAAGACGTCAAAAATGCCCTTAGCGAGCAGGGCGTCGCGGGTATGACAGTTACCGAGGTACGAGGTTTTGGCCGACAGAAAGGGCATACCGAAACTTATCGTGGTACGGAGTACGCTGTCGACTTTGTGCCGAAAGTGAAGCTTGAGGTTGTAGTTGATAGCGATCGTTCTCAGCTAGTAATGGATACGATTATTAAGACGGCCCAAACGGGTCAGATCGGTGACGGCAAGATTTTTGTATCGGATCTGTCTGAAACGATTCGTATTCGCACAGGCGAAACTGGAGGTGAAGCGATCTAGAATCTGGTCAAGTCTTACCCGTTGGGTAGCACGATTTGAGTGCAGGATTCATGAGTCCAGGCGTTTTTCGAGATAAGATTCGTTTCGTAAAGCACCAGTTACTCCTGATAGTTTATTCTGCAAGCGATAGAGGGAAGATATCCGGCAGAAGGACTCATTAGACGACAGAAGTTACTGCAGGATTCAATACAGAGTTTTATTCTGGGCCGGCGCCCCAGCGCCGGTCTTTTTTATGGTTTCGTGTCAAAGAACTTGAGGCCAAAGAGTGCAGCCATTTTTTTGGTCGTTGCATCTACCTCGTTGCTGATTTGGTCGAATGGCGATCCTGGCAAGGCTGTGAGGCTTGAATACGAAGCGTGATGGTGGCACCTTGAGGATCGCAGATTGGATTCGATGATAGCCAGGGAAGGATTTATAGGCTGCCGCAGCAAACATTGGATTAGAAATGCGGATTGCTCTGTAACTCCAGGTATTGCATCATGACCCGCAACTTAAGTCTCAACGACACGGTCCAATGGCTCCGTGAGGATCTAGCTGTGCAGCGCGAGGCTGTACGTCAGGCGCACAATCGGCAACTTTCGGGAACACGAGTTTCTGCAAAGTTGGCGATAACAATCGATAGTGTTGTATCTCGATTGTTGGATGCCACCCTTTCAGAAGCTGGTCTTTCCGCAGCCGATAAATTACGCAGCAATATGGCAGTCGTGGCCCTGGGCAGTTATGGTCGTCGGCAGTGTTCGCCTTATTCGGACGTTGATTTGATGATTCTTCATAACTCACGACATAGTCAGGAGATTGCTGCCCAACTTCGCCCTCTCACCCAGGGTGTGTTTGATGTTGGCTTGCAACTAGGGCATAGTGTACGTACAGAAAACGAAGCAGTACAGCTTGCGAAAGAGGATGCAGTTGTATGTACGTCCTTGATTGATTCACGTTTTTTACTTGGTAACCAACAGCTCTTCGATTCTTTTCGCGCCAGCTTTAGAAAGATGGTGGAACGCAATAGTTTTTCGTTGTGCCGAACATTTTTTGATTCACGGGCTGAAGAACGAGATCAATACGGAGAAACTGTTTATTTGCTTGAGCCCCATGTCAAACGTTCGCGTGGGGGTTTGCGAGATTTTAATCTATTAGGATGGCTGGGATTTGCGGAGCATGGCATAGTAGACCCGGATCGTCTGCTTTTGCAGGGCGCTATTTCCAAGTTGGATCATCGCCGCATGCTGTCGGCCCGCGACTATCTGCTCCGGTTGCGTAATGAAATGCATTTTCACGCTGGTACCGCGCGTGATCTTTTGGATCGGGCTGAGCAAATGCGTGTAGCCGATTGGCATGGACATACCAATCGTGCGGGGCTATTGCCAGTGGAACATTTTATGCGCGATTATTTTCGCCACACCAATCATTTGTGGCAAATGGTTCGCCGTAGGGATGCCAGTTTACAGATTGTTTCGAGAATGACACGTGCGCTGGATCCTATGTTGGGGAAGAATATCGACGGTGATTATCGTGTGGGTATGCGTAGTGTTAGTGCTACAGAATCCGGCATCACAAAACTCAAGCAGGATTTAGGCGAAGTTCTACGTTTTATTGAAATTTCGGTGCAAACGGGCAAACCTATTGAGCACGGTGCCTGGTCAACGCTTCTTCTTGCGGCCCCTGAATTTAAGGTTGAGATTACGGATGAAGTTAAGCGGCAGTTTTATGATGCGTTGGCAGACTCCAAAGTGGTGGGAGAGTTTTTACGTGTGCTCCACGAATTGGGATTTTTAGAAAAAATAATACCTGCTGTGCGCCATGCAAAGTATTTACTGCAGTTCAACCAGTACCACAAATACACGGTTGATGAACACTGCTTGCGCTCGGTACGCAAGGCGGCAGCGTTTGCTGATCGTGACGATGCCTTGGGAACAGCTTATCACGAAGTACGTGATAAACGTGTGTTGCACCTGGCCCTTTTATTGCATGATTTGGGCAAAGGTTTTGAAGAAGACCACAGCGAAGTCGGTAAACGCATATCGGAAGAAATGACAACTGTTTTGAATCTTGATGCACAGACAGTTGAAGATGTCGCCGTTTTGGTTCATAAGCATTTGGTGATGGCACATCTTACGTTTCGTCGTGACACGAGTGATGTGACTTTAATTAAAAATTTTGCCGAAGAAATCGGGAGTGTTGAGCGATTGCGGATGTTATTTGTCCTAACCTGTGCCGATTTGGCAGCGGTGGGACCGGGTGTGCTCAATGACTGGAAAATCGATGTCCTGGCGGACGTTTATGCGCGCTCTGCCAGGATGTTGCAATCGGACCTGGAAGTACCGAACGAACTGGAATTGGAATCGCATCGGCATAAGTTATTGGAATCGATGTCCGAAGAGGAGCAAGCCAACCCTTGGTTTGTTCAGCAAATAGAGTCGTTGCCAGCAAGTTTTCTTGCACAGGCCGAAATCCCGGAAGTTATCAATGCATTACGTCGGTTCGCTATTTTAGAACCTCAAGAAGTTGCAGCTTGGGGCGTTTATCAACCCACTACAAAAACAATACAGTTTACGGCAGGTGTCAATCAAGGCGTGGGACGCGGAGTGTTTTCGAGTATGGCGGGGGCACTTTCGAGTGCGGGTCTGGAGATTCTCATGGCCAGCACAGACATTTTGCCCAACGGGTTCTTGATGTTGCGTTATCTGGTTACCGATTCTCGACAATCGGATTCTATCGAGGAGAGACTGGAGCAAGTGAGTCAGGCTCTCATTCAATCGGTTGATATGTCGGAGCCCCCTAGTTTCCCACAGGTTTGGGGCCAGCAAAAAGCCGAAGCGCAAGCGCAGCTAACCGCATTGCCAACAGAAGTGCGCATCGACAACAGGCTTTCTGAAGAGTACACGATTATCGAAGTCTTTACCTTCGATCGTGTGGGTTTGCTGTATTGGCTGGCTCGTAAATTACACGATCTCAAGCTGGTCATTGCGCATGCCAAAATAGGGACCTATCTTGATCAGGTGGTTGACGTGTTTTATGTTACCGACCGCCAGGGAAACAGACTTTCCGAGATGTCCCGCTTGGAAGAAATCCGCACGGAGTTGCAGGAACTTGTGCAGGCCGATTAGGACAGGCAAGTCACACTTGGTGTTTTTGGTCTGCGTACTAGAATAACTACAGGAATCCAAGGTACTAGAACGGTTTCCAGGAACCCCCCCCGGATTTGCTATGACGGAAGACCCAAAAATGATACCTCCCGAGGATGGCTATCAACAAATAGATGCTAAGGATACTGACCGGGAGCTTTCTAAGTATTTTTCGAACAACTTTAATCGCTATTCTAGTTTTGCTCCGCTCGGTAAAGGCGGCTCGGCAGAATTGCGTGTTTGCCACGATAATAATTTAGGTCGTGTCGTTGTCATGAAGACATTGCATCCGCATTTGGCGAATCATGTTTACATGAAAGCTCGTTTTTTGCGTGAAGCGCGTGTCACAGCACAATTGCAACACCCGAATACAGTCCCCGTTTACGAAATCGGCAACGATATCCAAGGGCGTCTGTACTTCACCATGAAAAAAGTTGAGGGCGAGACACTACGCGATATTCTCGAGAAGCAAATCTTGGGTGATTCAGAAGCGATTCGCGTCTACAATCTCGACCGCATGTTGGGAGTCATTATTCAGATCTGCAATGCACTATCTTATGCCCACGTACATGGTGTGGTGCATCGCGACGTCAAGCCTGAGAACATACTCATCGGTACTTTTGGCGAAGTTTTATTACTTGATTGGGGTGTGGCAAAAGTTTGGGCCATGGAGGACGACGAATTGGAGCAAGGCATTCGTGCCCATGAAGAACTAACGGACATCGGCCAGCGTCCTGGTACCCCACTCTACATGTCTCCCGAGCAAGTCCGAGGTGGAGGTGCCGAAATTGATTTGCGCACCGACATCTATAGCATTGGAGTGGTGCTCTATGAAATCTTGACTCTCAAGGAGCCACACCGGGGTGAACGGATCAACGAAACGTTTGATATGATCATCAATGAAGAGACCATCCCACCGGAGCAGCGCACGCCGACCAGAAATATCCAACAATTTTTGTCTCGAATCACGATGCGTGCACTCGAAAAATCTCCCGCGGATCGCTACCAGACAATGCAGGAATTAGTCGAAGCATTGAGAGATTTTCGTAGCCAGGCATTTCAATCACTCACAGGGCATTAGCACAATCCCATGGGGGTGTTCCTGAGAACACCCGCTCCTGCTACGGCGCTCGCAGAGTTTCTAGTAAATTGGACTTATCTGGCCGCGTTATGCTTCGACTTCGGGCACTGCAGCATTAGCCGTGGTCGCCTCGACGTGTCAAAAAAACGCCTCCGGTTGCAAGCCTCACAGGCCTTGCCAGAAAAGTACTTAGAGCACCTCGCGACGAAACGCATGAAATATCCGGGCTAGGGAATACCCAATGCCTAAAAACCAATGACGTCCGGATAAAAGCGGAACAGACACAACGAGTCCTGCGGTCGCAATTAAAATTATTGAACATAAGAAAACCAAGGCAACGAAGATATCTTATCCGTTTTGTCACAGCTTCTTCGTTTCCTTCTGTAAAAACAATCTCAGCATGCGCAAATTTCTTAACAGAAGATCGCAAAGGAAACAGAGATTCTACATAGAGAGCTTTAGCAGGATGTGTTGGAAGTAGCCAAAGTCGTGAGACTTCGGA
>PATG01000064.1 GCA_002713555.1 Planctomycetaceae bacterium | reverse complement strand
GCAGCGTATGGGCGACGAACTCGACCGTGTCGAAAGCCGCGGCGATGACTACCGCGAATGCCTTCGCAAAGGTTTTTTGGATGAGGCACAACAGCTGGGCAACACCTTTCATGTCGTCAATGCTGCACGTGACGTGGAGGTGATTCAGGAGGAATTACGTGGGATTGCCAGAAAACATGGCGTCGCAAAGAATGCGCATTAAATCTGCAGATTGGCAAATCCGTAAATTNGCCACTCTAAAAAAATTNGGCGGTCGCATCCGNAGCNGATGAAACACCCGGGCTAAACACTTTACGGAGAGTTTTTTGTTTTGGTGCTTCCCCAACGCTCAAGTAGCAAAACTGCACTCAACGCGCCAACCGCCAAGAGCAAACAGACGGTTACTTCCTGATCCCAGCTTGCAGGCCAAACGGGCTCAAAANGTTTTAGTTTGAGTTTTTCTACATCGGGAGTCAGGTCCTGCTGGAAAGGCCACATCAATCGTAACGACCCAATCATGAATCCGCCCAATATCGTCATGGTCAGGTTGTGCCAATGTGCTAATAACCATCTTAGAATTTTGCTGAAGCTTACCAACCCGACTGCACAGCCTGCCGAAAAAACGACTATCGAAATCAACTCGACCAGCGTGACTTGAAACTTCAATACATTGTGAATGATTTCGGTGACAGCGATGTAGGCTCCTAACAGCCACAGTATGTACGCTCCGCTGATTCCCGGAAGAATCATTGCACAAATGGCAATCGACCCACACAGAAAGAAATAGCCTGGAGAATCGTGAAAGCCCACTTGCTGTAGACCAACAAGCCAATAAGCGAATACAGCAGCAGCAAGGGCAAGGCAAAAACAAACTAGCCACTGCCCTGCTCTGTGAAGCGTAACCGTTTTGGTGACGATCACACTCGACCCCAGGATTAAACCAAAGAATACGGCCAAGGTATAGCTACGTTGCTCCCACAATAGATAGCGCATCAGACCTGACAGCGACCCAACACCTACTAGAATTCCAATTCCCAAGGTGACTAGAAAACGCAGATCTAAATATTCTGCAGCGTCAGCCCATTTGCGTCTGAACAACATACCCAGGAGAGTGCTGTCCACATGACTGATGGCCGTGACAAGACGCTCGTAGATACCCAATACGAGAGCAACAGTCCCCCCCGAAACACCCGGGATAATATCAGCCNCTCCCATTAGAAAACCACGGGCAATTTGAATTAAATCTTTACGCTCTGGTCCTTTCAAAAGTGTTGCTCCACGCTTTAAAATCTTTTCTGACGGTTGGACTGGATGTCAACAAATGATGAAATTCTGTCCGAAATAGCCGTTCGAGGACGATTTGGACTTCCGTTGACCCCTTACCCTAAAAGTCCTAAAATTACGATGGTTTAATTTACTAGAACGGGGTTCAAAAAACTCATTTGTAGCAGACGGATGAAATGAAAAGCAATTGAATTCCGCTAGTTTGTTCGACTTTTATTCTTTCGCTAGTAACTTTCGAAATCATTATTTTGTACTGTGCATTATACCTTGTGATCTAACTAAGAAATGCCTGGATTGTTCCGGTCTGAAGTGAATACTGATTGAGTCACCCTCTGAGATGCAAGGTGTCGGTAGCAACTCAAAAAACAACTGCCACTACTTAGCCGGGTATCGTGCCCGACAAGTGGTTTGTGCTGACGACGGTCCTGGACGTGCACCATGTTTCCCTGCAAGGTTGGTTCTGCTTGGGAAGTTTTTGCTCCTGCCAAGCTGAATCTTTACTTGGACGTAATGGGCTGCAGGCCCGATGGTTTCCATGAACTGGAAACTCTCATGGTGCCGGTGCGGATATATGACAGTCTCCGCTGGATCCAGAAACCTTCTCCCGGACTCACCCTCCGCATCCAGAATCTCTTACCACCCGGAAGCTTTGCAAACGAGGGGTTCNCCACTGACGAGATGGCNCCCAGAGAATCGGTCCTAGTCGATGCGGATGCAAAGGCTGACAATCTCGTACTCCGGGCAGGACAACTCTTGGCCCAATCGGCAGGCATCCAACCGTGCGGTACGTTTGAACTCGTCAAGCGAATACCTATTCAGGCCGGCATGGGGGGTGGCAGTAGTGACGCTGCTGCGACGCTTCGGCTAGCCAATGCTGCCTGGGGAATCGGCTATTCGACCAGGCAACTTGTTTCTCTAGCAGCCGAATTAGGAAGTGATGTTCCCTTCTTTCTACAATCTTCGTCAGCAATTTGCCGAGGACGAGGTGAGCTCATCGAGTCCGTAACAGGTTTGCCACATTTGCATTTTGTCATCCTCAAACCGGCGATTGGGCTTTCGACTGCAGAAGTTTTTTCTCGCTTTAAAGGCGAGCGCCGCTTTGGTGCAAAGCAAGAAACACTTCCAAAACTAATTACTTTACTGCGCCGTGGAGATATTGCGCAAGCAAGCTCCTTAATGCACAACGCACTTGAATCCGTCGCTGCAGAAATGACTCCCTGGATAGAGCGATTACGGAAGTCTTTTGCAAATTGCGGATGTTATACACAACTTATGACTGGCAGTGGTTCAGCCTTTTTGGGCGTAATGCGTTCCGCGGCTCAGGCAAAGTCNGCTGCTCATTTACTGGCAAGTCNAGGACTGGGGACTGTATTGACAACATCGAGTTTATAACTGAAGAGTCAAATGCAGAGTGTTCTACCTGACACTTTGTGCCACCACTGGCAAGGAGACGAACCGTGGAAATCACCGAGGTCCGAATCAAACTCATGGAAGAACCTGGAGAGCGACTCAAAGCGTTTTGCTCCATCACCTTCGACAATTGCTTTGTGGTACGCGACTTGAAGATTATTGAAGGAGCAAATGGACCCTTTGTTGCCATGCCCAGCCGTAAATTGGCTTCGCATTGTCCTCGTTGTAGATCGAAAAATCATCTGCGTGCCCAGCACTGCAATCAATGCGGCGGCGAACTCGCATCGGATAGGGCTCCTTTGGATCAGGACGGCAGGACAAAACTTTATGCCGATATTGCGCATCCTATAAATTCAACCTGCCGTGAAATGATTCAGGATCACGTCATACAAGAATTCCACGAAGAAATAGAGCGCGCCAAAAAGCCTGGCTATGTATCACGGTATGATGATTTTGACATCGATGACGGTGATTCGCGACGTGTTGACAATGCCCACGCCCCGCAACGCACCCACGCACCTCGTTCCGGTGGCGCATCAAAGGCAAGTCCTGCAAATTCCCCCGGTCCTACCCCACCAAAAAAANCCGCCACGGAAACTAATCCACTCCAAGAGGATGGTGATTTTGGAGCGGGTATCTTTTAGTCCGCTCAACAACCTGAGCCCTTCGCCTCTNAGCCAGGCAAGCTTTAAGAAAACNCTAAAAAATGCGCCTGCGCTATCATGCCAGCATTGCTGGAGATGGCAGTATCTCTTGCCGATAACATAATCTATCGCCAGTCAACCCAATTTGACTAGCCAACCCATGNTCCACTATCGGAATATTATCACATCCTTGTGCTTTGTCCTATTTTTAGAATTGTCAAAGCACGGGTCTACCACGGAGGCATAAATCTCAATGGTGGAGTGCAAAAAGCGCATTCATAACTTTGTAGAAATTTGTCAATACGTAACCGAAACACTCAGCAACTTCGAACTGCTAAAACCTAGTAGTTCACAATTAACAAGTAGATTACTAACCCGGAACGGCCAAGCCTGTGGAGTCTATTTTTGCTTGCATGGACCACGCAGAGTTCGCTTAACCGCCATCTGGGAAACGGATGCTAACAACATTTTGTTTTATGGTTCCTGCGGTAGTCGCTTGCAGAAAACCAATTTGTTGGAAGCTCCCAAACTGGATGTGCAAGCAATCAGTGACCCATCTTAGGCTGCCTGATCCAGAATCGGACAAGCAGTATGGGACGGGGCCATAAACGGGCGGTGGATAAAAGGGCTTGTATGCCCACCAACCANCTCTATACTGTACATTATTACACTGCACCGCGGCAGTAAAACGCATAGTTCGCAGGATAATTCACAAGAGTGGTTCACAAGAGTCGTTCACAAGAGCATATGCACGGAGGTTTTCATGCTGGTTTTATCGAGAAAAGAAGCCCAACGAATTCGCCTAGGCGAAGACATCGTAATCACCGTAGTCCGACTAGGTGGGGATAAAGTCCGCCTGGGTATTGAAGCACCCAAAGATATGCTCGTTTTACGAGACGAACTGGAACCGCATGACAAGGATCTTCTCAAGCAAACACAGGTGGCCCGTATCGAAAAAACAATGGCAGAAGAAACTGCCACCGAAGTAGAGGTAGCTACAGCAGGAGCCGCTGCTTAAAACCCTACTTCCCTCCCAGAGCAATGCCTCGTGGATACCCCCGAATCCGCTGATGGCATGCTCACTTTTCTTGAGGTCCTACTTATTGCTCCCAATGCATGCTAAATCCAATACACGGANGATCCTGCAGATGGGACAATTAGTACGGGCGTAAAAAAAAGGCCACCGAGCAATTGGGCTCGGTGGCCTTTTATCCTAAAGCTAAATCTCGGCTAAACATGAAAGAAAAAACTGCTGGCAAAACGGGATCATGTTCTTAATTCGTGGGCACCCAGCCGCTCGTGTGTACCCAGCCAATTACCCCAGCCAAAATTATCCCAGCCAATTACCTTAGTCTCGAGGACGTACTGCACCGGTTAGTCCAGTGTAATCNGCTCGATCCGAGTCATGCCACAAAGGTTGGCCCATGCGGACACGCTCGGCCATCACTTCCAGCTTTTCGCGAGAGCCAGCAGGCGCTTGCGTCGAACCGAAATCACGGTCGGCACGGGGGGCAAAATCCTCGTCATGGCCATATTTCAAAATAGCCTCAAATACGTTNTTCAGTTTTGGGTCTGGCATCTCAAAATCTCCAACAATCTAACTAAATTTGGCCGGTCTCCGGCGGGGCCAATCTTCTGCGGGGAAGACTGGTAGGACCGACGCGGGGGAGGGTAAACCACATCTGAACGCGTAAAATAGCCACCAGAGCTAGGGGATTTCGATCTGCGGAGGGGGTCGCCACCTCAGATTTGCCACCATACGGCTTTCACCATGTGGCTTTTACAACTCTGCTTCCACAATATCGCCTCTGGTCAACTCGATCTCACATACATCCAGAGTAAGAGATTATTACCACACCAACAGGCAAGTCAAGTTTTTTCTGAGTCGGTATTGACAATTATTTATATTGGGTTCATCGAAAAGTNAGACTTTTCTGCCTAGGTTCTCCTATCTAGCTATCCAAAGCGAAATCTACGGTACCAGGTCAAAAAAACAGCCTAAAAGTNGACATTGAACAAACNTTGGGAGTATGCTCTCTGCTGGATAAGAACCCCTGTCACTTGAAAGTGGGACTGGAATGCCCTGGATCCAACAAACTATCAAATTGCCTCCTCAGCCACGCGGTTTTTGGGACGTTACGCATGAGATTTTAGTGGAATTACCAGAATTACAAAAAATCCAGACCGGGCTTTTACACCTTTTCTTGCAGCATACTTCAGCATCACTTTCGATTAACGAAAACGCCGATCCTGATGTACTGCTCGATTTAGAAAGTTCCTTGTCGAATATTGCCCCCGAAGACTTTCCGTATCGGCATACTTGCGAGGGCCCAGACGACATGCCAGCACATGTAAAGTCCTCACTGCTGGGTTGCAACCTCACCATCCCTATCAAGGACGGGCAACTTTGCCTGGGAACCTGGCAGGGAATCTATCTTTGTGAGCATCGTAACCACGGGAGTGCCAGGAAGATTGTTGCCACGATCTGGGGTAAAACGGATGGCTGAAGTAAGCCGGCAATAGACATGCTCTTGTATCAATCGTCTCTTTGGTCCACAAACCCATGCACATGCATGTCGTCACCGAGCATCTCATAGTGGACATTTTGCAATTTCAGTGCTTGAGTCATCTCAGCCAAGCCTAATCCCGTAAATACACCCGGCGCGTTTTTACCGCCAATTAATTTAGGTGCGATGAACGCATGCACCTCATCGATTTCTTGCATGTCGAAGAAAGATCCCAGCAAGTGCGAACCACCTTCGACTAGCAAATTTGTCATTTGGCGTCGGCCCAATTCATCCAGAAGTCCAGAGAGTCGCTCTGTCTCATTTTCGCCTGCAAGCACCAGAATTTCGGCACCTTGTTTTTCTAGCGCATTGCAATTTCTTTCAGAAGCATCGTGAGCCACTGCGACGAGCAATGGTGCATCATCGATTGACTTGACCAACTTGCTATCCAGTGGCAAAACGGCCTGTGTATCAAGTACAATTCGTGTAGCCGTTCGGGGACCTGCTGGACGAGCCGTCAGCAATGGATCGTCGGCTACGGCCGTGCCCCGTCCGATCAGGATCGCATCCACCAAGCCTCGCAGATGATGTACCGCTTTGCGCGACATTTCGCCACTGATCCACTGACTACTGCCAGTGCGCGTCGCCAATTTTCCGTCGAGCGTCATGGCCCACTTGGCAAGTATCCATGGCCGTTTTTTTGTGACAAGCTTTGTAAACGGTGCAATTAATTGGGCAGCTTCCTGAACGAGTATCTCTTCAACAACTTCGATACCTGCTGAACGAATCTGAGCTACCCCCTTGCCAGCAACGAGCGAATTCGGGTCCAGACAACCGACCATCACTTTTGATATGCCCGCATCGATTAGCGCATGGGAACAAGGGGGTGTCTTTCCGGTGTGACCACAAGGTTCCAGTGTAACATAGGCAGTTGCACCTCGTGCGGCATCACCAGCAGCTTCCAAAGCCAAGACCTCAGCATGGGAGCTACCAAATTCCTGATGCCAACCCTCTCCCACGACTTTGCCCTCCCTGACAAGCACACACCCTACCATTGGGTTGGGCTCTACCGTGCCTTGACCAAGTTTGGCAAGCTCCAAGGCACGCTGCATATAACGGTGATCGTCGGGTTTTGTGGACATACAATTTGATAAATGGCGTGAAACCAACACCTCAATACTTCAGCATGCTGAAACGTGAGAACTCGGAAAAAGACTATCGGGTTAGGGTGTCCAGATTGCGGACTGTTTCTCATCTTGTTCCGTAGCAGGTGGAGACACATCGTTGCCGGGTGTCCAAATGGCGGACGGCTCCGCTGCTACTGGCGGTGCTTCCAGATGGGTTGGGTTGGCTGCAGGTTGGCCATCGGGAGAAGCAATAAGCCCAGCAGCATGGAGCAAGCGGTAGGTCGATTCAGCAACTCCTGGCTCATCAAGATGATTCGCACGTATCTCGCCCAACATTTTTTGCACCTTGGTTGAGTCACCACGCTGGATTGATAGCTCCAACTCCAACAGCACCCACTCCGCCAGGGAGCTTTGCTGTTGCTTCGACCAGACTCGTGCTTTTTCGGCCCATTGCTGTGCCTTTTGGTAATTTGGCTCCAAACGAATCAACTGCCGATAAGCGACATCCTGTCCAGGCGCAGCACTTCGGCTGGCAAGCTGCTCGGCAACGAGAAGAGTCGAAAAATTGGCTCCCATCATCACGGTCCTATCGAGCAGCTTTGCCAGCTGCTCATCGGTCAGCGCGTCGAATTGCAAACGCGGTATCCGCACCAATGGTAGATGTTCCAGGTCGACCCCTTGAGGGTCTATTGTCTCGTGTTGAGGTAATTTGAGTTGTTCTCTAAGTGTTGCAAAAAGACTCAACTCCTCTGGGTCAACTGCCGCTTGTTCAATAATCAGTGCACTCGCCAGCAATCCAATCCTGAGTTCAGGATCTTCAACAGCGGCCTGAGGAGACCTTCCTTTTAAAGCTGCCCGAGGCGCTGCAGTCCATCGCAGAAGAATCGCATCGCGACGTTCTTCCGCAAGTAATGTACGACGCAACTCTACAGGGGTATCATCCGGCAGACGCCAGCGCCAACTCAAAGACTCTTCACTGATTGATTTTTCAGCGACAACCTCTTCTTCCGTAGACGCTCCAAGACTGTCCTCAGCAATTTCGTGGAGTAGTGCCTCGACGTTTGAAAGCGATTCATTTCGGTCCGTTGTTACTTCAAGCAACGCTTCACGATCGGTTCTTTTACCATAGACACTTAAAAACGCGATGACATGCGGGATGTCTTTGCGCTGAATATCCACTCCGGTGCTTGGCGTGGGGCGATCGAGGAGGACATGGGTGCTGCGGGGACGCACATTATTTTGTGCTTCGTCTGGCGGAATTTCTAAGGGGTACTCCTCCGCGCGGCCGTCTATTCGCAACTGCTCACCTAGCGATTCAACATCCCCTACCGTATAAGTCCTCTTAATGGTCTCAAGGTGTGGGTCTTTGAGCGCTGGATCGACCAACTGGGACAATGCCTCTGCCTCAACAGCCTCTTCCTGCGGAACGTCCAGATGTGCGTATTCATGCAAACCGGCCGCAAAACCCTCGATATTGCCAAGCCAACCCTGGGTAAGAGCGAGGTTATAAACCACCTCAGGGACTGCACCAGCTGATTCGCGAGTCTGCAACAGAATCGACTCTGCTTTTCGCCAAAGACCTCTGGCAGCAAAACGAGATGCTTCTTCAAACGTTGCCCTCCAAGGCACACTTTCCGGACAAGATTGCAGCAGTAAGTATTCTCGCATTATCAACGGCAAACCTGACTGGAGATTCATCCGTAGAAGTAATTCAAGTGCCTGATTGTCTTCGCTAGGAGCAATTGCTGCATACAGTAGCAAATGTGCTCGTGCAGCAACCAATTGACCTTCCATCAACAATGCCTGCCCCACCGCACCAATTGCTTCAAGTACGCGCAATGGCATTTCATCATCGAGTCTTTCCAACGCATTCTGCAGCATGGGAATCGCCTGGCTACCCGATTGCGTAGCAGCACTCAGAATCGCCTGCTGCGCATGGGCTGCCGCGCTCTCTGGATGCGCTGACAAATAGGTCTCAATCGCAAGTTGAGCTGCGTCAAATTCGTGCAGCGAAAGTTCAATGGAAACACGTAGATCGAGTAGTGAAGCACGGCTTGGCTGTTGCTCAAGAAGTTGCACAACATGCTTCAGTGCAGCATGGGGTTGTTTGCCGGCAACCATCTTATGGACTTTTTCGATATCCGCAGCTAAATCACTACAACAAAACTTTAGCTTTTTACCGCTACCACAAGGGCAAGGGGCATAAGGATCAACAGCCATAACGGATTACTTCCCTTGGATAAATATACGGCTTTCTGTTGCAGATCGCTCTTGCGCTGCCCCCACGATTCGTGCCACGATAGGCCTTGGAACCCTGGGCTTCTCGTGTTGGCTGCCTGAGTAATGAAAACTCTCTGAAGACCATTTATATATTTGCTGCCAATCGCTTTTTACTGATCAACGCCAATAGATCTTTTTGGGGATCGGCAAATTTCTTAATGCCTTCGGTCATGAGAACCTCTTCCAACTGCTGCATATCCACTTGAGTTGCTATCTCCTGGCAAACTTCAACAGCTGGCATTTCATCAATCTTACGAGAAAATTTTTCACTACTATTTTCTACGGCTTCATTCGTTGCAGGTGGATTGGTTTGGATATCACTGCCCACCAAGGCGGCAACGTATTTCCAGGGAGGATCCTCGGCACTTTTTGTACCCGTACTTGCAAAGACAATTTCTTGCTGGAGTGGCGTGGGGTTATTCGACCAGAACTCCTGGTTGTCTTGCCAAAGTAATTTGGCATTGTATAGCCCAACCTGGCCTTGCGCAGCATCCGACAACTGAGGCACATGTTCTTGCGTATAAATATCGACTCGAGAAATAAAGATGCTGTATACGCTTTTGAATGTATCCAGCGATGTCCTGCGTTGTACGCCCTTCCAGATAGCATCGCGGGCGGATTGATACTGTCGCATCGTAAATATCAACGTCACATTGAGCGGAATTCCACGCGCTGCCAACTCTTCCAAAGCCTCCAATCCAGCTGGAGTTGCAGGAACTTTTATCATTCGGTTTTGATGGCCAGCCGACCACTTGGATCCCAATTCAATATATTGGGCTACCTTCGTATCGTGCGATATAGGATTCTCAGGATCCTCCAACAAAGGATCAACCTCAAAACTTACATAGCCATCGTCTCCCTGCGTTGCTTGCCAAACAGGAATAAATTCTTGTTGTGCGTCTTTCACAACTTGATCCGTAAGTGCCCATGCCAAATCGTCATCTGAAAGAGCAACCTGACTGCCCAACTCAGCAAGCAATGCGTCGTATCGGCCCGATTTGATCAGATTACTAATGATGATTGGATTGGAGGTTGCGCCAGTAGCACCCAAAGCTCGATTCGTTCGCACCAAATCGAGATCTACCGAATCAAGCCATAGTTTTGTTCCACTTTGAAGTATTGATGCCAAGGGGGAAACCATCTGGGGGGGGTACTCCAGGAAGATGTGTGCTGTCATGTGAGTCCCATCAAGGGGGCCAATGCCAGATTTATACCAACATTACAAGCCAATCGCTATCAAACAAACGAGATTATCACCTCAGTCAAAACAGGCAAGGAAGGTAATTTGCGGCGATATCGAAACACTCTGCGGGTTACGGTGTTTATCGTAATTTTTCCGATTTTAACAGTTATTCCTGTATTTCAAAGCACCCCTGGACGATGAATCCTCTGTACAAAAAATGCCGTTCATGAGCGGCCGTATCGAAGCATTGCTTGTAGGGAGGCAATTCCTGTGAAGAAGACCATCATCTTACTTATTGTGGTTTTGCTGGGTTTGAAATGCCCCGTGACACATGCACAAGAATTGCTTGCACCAAATCATCCATCGAACCATGACGATCTGCCTCCAGAGTTGGAACTTGCTGACCCTGTAGATTCTGATTCAGGAACCGGAGAGGCACTCGAGACACCAACGGCCGAATACTATGATTCGGATTCCAGTACCTTGCCATCCGGTGATCTGCAATCGCCTTTTCAATTTTTCGAACGTGGTGATGGAAATAGTATCGAGCGAGTATTTAACTGCGAGCCTGCCTTGCTCGAAAGCACGGGTACCTGGTTGCGCCGTGGTTTTTGGTCAGCAGAACTTGATGTTACCTTTCTCGATCGTATTTGGCGAAGAGACAACTTGCTTCTTGGTGGCCAGATCTCAAACAATACCTTAAATAGTTCTCTAACTGTGAATGGAGGTGCTTCAGGTGCTGAGGCTTCACCTCGTTTAAAAATCAGCCGATTCTTCTTTCGTGATCATTTGAATCGCGATCACACCATGGAGGTCGTTCTCTACGGAGGTGGTCAGTGGTCACAAAATGCGAGACTCGATGCCACAGACGGAAGTAGCTTGACAGTATTGGTTGATAATGGGAACCCTTCATTTGATAGTGCAACTAGCTATCAATTTGGATACGACAACCGATTCAATAGTTTCGAAATGAATTATCATTTAAAGTCCCGAATGTTACGCGATCGTATGGAACTCGAACCAAGCGGCCATTGGGTTCGTCGTGCACAGCCTTCCAATACGCGCACTTTGCTGTTCGGTCTGCGTTTTCTGACGCTCGATGAAAACTTTGCCTGGAATGCATTCGGTATTCCTGACAGCATTAACGATGCAGATACTCTTACAGAAACAGGCAACTATCGTGTCACCTCCGATAACAATTTAATTGGACCGCAGGCCGGGTTTTCGTGGACCCATGAGCGCGCACGTTGGAGTTTGGGGATCCAAACCAAAGGTGGAATGTTTTGGAGCCACACCGATACTAGCTCTACGTTTGATGTTACTGGTGGCGGAGCAAGTGGCAACAGTAGCACACAAGTGGACAATATTTCCTTTGTTTCCGAAGGATCCATCATTAGCAAATGGCACCTTCGACCGAACTTCTCTTTAAGAGCAGGTCTGGAATTGCTTTACATCAGCTCTATCGCGCATGCTGTGGAGCAGGTCAACTTCATTCCTGTTTCGACTACCCAGAATGTAGCCACAGGTGATTCAACCTATATGGGTGGATCGATCGGCTTCGAAGGGTACTGGTAACGCAAAACTCTTAACTTCTAGCCGTGTATTTCATTCGTCGGGCTCCGTAGCACAGCCTGGATCGGTAAGGTGGATGTAAAATGTGGGCTTATGAGCCGTCGGAATAACACATGACTGACATGCAAGTAGCTGAGTCCTCTTTTATCTGGCTTGTCGGGAATGTTTTCTCAATGACATTTCTTGTCTGTTTCCCAGTTGGGGATTACCGCAAGATCTGATGCTAGCACCTATTCGGGCTAGCCCGGATATTTCATGCGATTCGTCGGGAGGTGGCCAGAGAGTTTCTTTAAATAAAGGGCATTTCCTGGCAAGGTATGCGAGGCTTGCAACCGGAGGCGTGTTTTGACACGTCGAGGATTGCCAGTCGAATCATAACGTGGCCAGGGAAGGACTTAGGATGCCCGAGTAGGAACGGATGAAATATGCTGGCTAGGCTATTTCTGCCGTGGCAGGCAGAATCCGGGCATTCGATACACGCCTCTCTTATTTCCCCATAGTTCGCAAGATGCAGTCACTTCAAGACCTGTCGGCGTAGACTTGACGGGCGAAAATCGGTAGTCTGGTTCTTTGTGAAACGGGTGAATCTGCTGGCTGGGACGGCACTCACCTGCACGAGAAAACCCTGATGGTACCACTCTATTGATCAGGCAACTGCCATGGATCAAACCGTGGTAGCAACCCTCCCCATCTTCGATGTACGCATTGGAATTCCGCCCCACCTCAAGCTGATAAGCTGATGAAGCAACCTTCGTTTCTGGCACGCAAAACGCTGGGGCAGCCACACTATTTTCTGCTGGCCATGGCGTTTGCCTTTATCGTGGCTCTCATGCCACGTGGTGCGCGTCGTGCTCTGGAAAGCAATACCAACAAAGCAGAGGACTGGCTCCCACCCAACTACAGTGAGTCGGTCGATTTGCAGTGGTTCCGCGATTATTTCTTTGGGGAACAATTCGCGCTGGTAAGTTGGGATGGTTGCACCCTCGGAGAGTACGAAAAACTCAATCGCCTGGCCAGAAGACTTGTACCCAGCGAGGCAGAACTAACGAAAGCAATGAGTGCCTCGGAGAGCAATTTGGCAAAAAGCCAGGAAGCGAAACAGCGGTCACTATGGTACAAGCATGTCCTTACCGGACCAGAGGTTCTTGAAGAACTGACTTCCCCTCCGCTCAGCCTTGATTACAACGATGCAGTAAAGCGAGTGGAAGGTGCGCTTGTTGGTCCCCCCAAACGTGATGCCGAAGGAAATTCGCTCGGCAACGAATCTCGCACAACTTGTATCATCGTTTTTTTAAGCAATGAAGCGACTAAAACAAATCGCGAAATGCGTGCTGCGATAGAACATATATCTACTATCGCTTCTACAGAATGCGCCATCGATCCCGATGTGATTCACATGGGTGGTCCCCCAGTCGACAACATCACCATTGATGTCGAAGGGGAGCGTACTTTAATGCGTCTTGCTTGGCTGTCCGGCATTGTCGGTCTGAGTTTATCATTCTGGTGCTTCCGTAGCTTTAAACTAACTGGCATCGTTTTCACCGTTGGAGTGCTCAGCGCCGGGATGAGCCTGGCGATTGTTTTCTATTTCGGTATTCTAGAAAGAGCGATTGCAGGGCTGGATACGCCTCGACTCGGAACGGTAGATGCGATTCTGATGTCCATGCCGGCTGTTGTTTACGTTCTGGGGCTTTCTGGTGCTATCCATATCGTGAATTATTACCGCGATGCACGTCGCGACAGCGGATTGCACAATGCTGCAGAAACGGCAGTCAAATACGGCTGGGGACCCTGCACATTAGCAGCCTTCACGACAGCCGTTGGATTGGGCTCACTCTATACGAGCGACATCTTACCCATAGCAAAATTTGGCATGTTCACAGCAATCGCTGTCATGGCCACTTTAGGAATATTATTTACCGTTCTACCCGTGTTCTTGCATCGTTTTCCTGTCTCCGAGGATTTAATCCGTAGACAAACGGGTGGCAAGAGAGAAGACCACCTCCCCCAATGGGCCAAGAATATCTTTGGATTTATTGTCCAGCGCCCAACGCTCACCTTTGGATCATGGATTGTGATCATGAGCGTTTTTGCTTACGGATTTACCAAGATCGAAACCCGGGTACAGCTCTTAAAACTGCTCGATGAAGACACCGATTTAATCCACGACTACGCTTGGCTGGAAGAGAACATCGGTAATCTTGTGCCCATGGAAGTGGTCATTACAGTTCCACCTGAAAGATGCCGAACGGCAGAAGAGCATGCTGAAGAAGACGGACGCCAGTACCGTATGACGATGCTCGAACGTTTGACCATGGTACGTGAATTGGGAGCCGCTTTTGCAAAGCTGCCGGAAATCAGTCGTGTTATGTCTGCCGCAACATACACACCAGAAAGCACCAACTCCGGTTTAACGGGTGTCGATCGGAGCACGGATTACACGATCAATAAAAGTTTAGAAGATCGTCGCGAAGCCCTTCTGGATAGTGGCTATTTGCGTGTGGAAAAGGTGCCCACGGGCAGTCAAGAAACGGCCGGACGAGAGCTATGGAGATTAAGTGCACGTGTCGCAGCACTAGGGGGAGGCGATGATGATAACGACGAAGGAGTCGACTACGGCCTGTTTGTATCACAACTCCAAAATGCTGTTTATCCTATCCTGCTGGCGAATGAGCAGCGTGACATTATCGTAACCGAGTTGCACAAGCAGGGCAAAAAACTGGATGGNGCACAATTATGCATACTCTACCGAACGGCAGACGGTGATCCAGCACCAACATCCAATACCCAGGAAGCCCGACTGCGTGACCTCCTGCTACGNAGCGGGGTCCAACCCCGCGAAGGATCGACAGCCAGCAAAAGCAAAGGGATCTCCTTTTATAATCTTGCTGACTTTGACGCGCATGAAGACGATCAAGTCTATTTGGACCGCGCCATAACCGCACTGGGTGAGCAGGACGCTCTCGTATTAGTTTCTGCTGGGAGCGATCCCACTGCAAAACAGTTGGCTGAAGGTGGCCTAAAAGTCATTGATGTAACAAATGNCCCCATCCTCGATGAGTCCGCGGCAATTCAATTGGCTTCCAGTGACGCACCACGTCCAATACGAGCGGTCTACACGGGCATGATTCCGTTGGTGTACAAAACACAACGTCAATTGTTATCGAGTCTGAAAGAAAGCATTATCTGGGCGTCGGTATTGATCTCGGTCGTGATGATGTTTGTGCTACGCAGTCCGCTCGCGGGAACCATCTCGATGATTCCCAATGTCTTCCCAATTGTGATCATATTTGGGTCGTTGGGATGGCTGGGGATTAAAGTTGACATTGGAATTATGATGACGGCTAGCGTAGCACTCGGTGTAGCAGTCGATGATACGGTTCATTATCTCACCTGGTTCCGTCGCGGAGTGAAGCAAGGTATGAATCGTTATCAAGCAGTGATGCTTGCCTACGATCGCTGTGCAATGGCGATGGCCCAAACGACTCTCATTGGTGGACTTGNACTGGCCGTTTTTGCAACTAGCACCTTTACGCCAACTCAGCAATTTGGTTATCTCATGATCTCCATGTTGGGCGCTGCGCTCGTAGGTGACTTACTTCTGTTGCCAGCTATTTTGGTAGGACCACTTGGTAAATACTTTGGTGGGACAGTANCAGAAAAGGTCAGCGTGAGCGACACGCAGTGGGTCAAACCTTCCACCCNGCAACCCTCACTTGAAATCGAGCCCGTATTANTTGCTGAACCGACTCAAATTAATCCCGAAGATTCCTACCAACCCATCAAGGCAGCAGACTCGATTTCTCAAGATACCGCTTCCAGGGAAGCTGTTTCTAATGACCCTGATGCGGCAAAACAAGGCCCCGCAGAAGCCCTTTCTGCAGAGGCTGCCGCTCCAGGAAATATACGGGAAGAATCCATCGATGGACCTCTTGCAGCACTCCATGCCAAACTGCGCAGCCTAAGGCGTGAAGAAAATCCCCAAGATTCGGTGCCCTCCTAACAGGCCCATTGCCCATAGCTGTGCGCAGATTTCATTTCTCCAGTTCTGATCCATCTACCCCTTTCCACCTCCCAAGTAATTGGATGTAATATCCGTGGTTCGTAGAAACGACGGAAGCCTGTAAAACTCGCTGGGATCCGTTGCGTATTGTATCTTTCGCCAGCTTCCAGCAGTGTTTTGAAACTGGTATTTATCAATTTGTCATTAACACGATATCGCAATGCCCCGCCGTAACCTGCTACTTTTGATTGCCACTGTAGTAATCTCTTACGCATGCTACGTACGCGCAGAGCAAAATCCCTATGCGCGTTATGTGGCAGCCAGCTATTCTGTGATCGATCGATGGTCCCTAGTCGATGCTCCAGACCAACAGCTATTCGAAGGAGCAATGCGGGGAATGGTTCAAACTCTGAAGGAACATGGGGATGAGTATTCAACTTTTGTCAATGAAATGCATTGCGAGGAATATTGTGAAGATATGCGACAGGAATTTGGTGGTATCGGAGCGCGGATCCACATGCTGGGAGAGCCACCTTTACCAACTGTGAGCAGTCCCCCTGCTCCCCACACACCTGCGTTCAAATCGAATTTACAACTGGGAGACCGCATCCTTGAGATCAACAAGACGCCTACGACAGGTATGGCCATGCGAGAAGTATTGAGCCTGATACGAGGTCCTGTGGGCGAACCAATCACTCTAACAGTAAATCGCAAATCAACACCCAGCCCGCTTGTTTTTAGAGTAACCCGCCAAATTATTTCTGTAGAATCGATTCTCGGAATTGCCCGCGACAAAAGCGGAAATTGGCTGTTTCGATTACAGGACGACCCACGGATTGGTTATATCCACATCGAAAAATTTGCGGACAAGACCCTGGCGGAGCTCTCACAAGTACTCGCGCAACTTACCAAAGAAACCTCTTCGGATCCTGAAAAACAAAATCAAGCCATCGAAGGGCTTATTCTTGATGTCCGAGACAATAGCGGTGGGGCTTTGGACGCGGCTGTCGGTATAAGCGACTTGTTCTTGCGCGCGGGATTGCCCATTGTGAGTACACGGGGACGCGATCAAATTCCTCNCAACCGATTTATCTCGACGGGCCGCAGAGGGTATACAAAAATTCCACTCGTTGTCCTAGTCAACAAAGATTCTGCCAGTGCCAGCGAAATCCTGGCCGCCAGCTTGCAAGACCATCAAAGAGCAACCATTGTGGGTCAGCGAACGTATGGTAAGGGGACCGTCCAACAAATCATGCACGTCGAATCCGGACGAAGTCGGCTCAAGTTAACGTCGGCAACCTACTGGCGCCCCAGCGGAAAAAACATCCATCGCATGCCGGGTGCAACCGCCTCGGATGCCTGGGGGGTAAAACCGAACCCAGGCTTTCAGGTCGTGCTCGACGAACAAGAAACCGTCCAATGGCAACACTACAGAAGTCGGCGTAACCTTATTAGCNATCCACATAGTGCCGAACTGCTAGACAAGATCGAAAAGCACTATGGAGAATTACCCAGCCAATTTCGCGACCGCGGGCTGGATCGAGCTGTGGAATGTTTAACAGCAAAGCTGACTGAGTAATAAGTTTTCTGTCCGTAAAACGATTGTTCGAGAAAAGTTTTGCTGGCTCCCTAAACGTAAAGACTGCTATCACNCATTCTGCTGTTAGCACTTAACATGTTNTGAGAGTTGACTTTCCGGTAACTCAGCGCAGCATTTCGGATGACAGCTGTATTCAGTCCGATCACGCATTCTCTTCCTGGGCAACGCTGTTTATTTCCTTTTCAGGTTCTCTAAAGTCTTGCGGCACTTTGACTTCGGTAAAGCCAGAATCCGTTTGGCACACTGAATGCCTGTTTGAATTGCAGTCCACCGAATTGTGCGNATGCAATCCGGTATGTGTTCCAAGTTTCAGCCTTCTGCTTAGATCCGGTTTTAGTAAACGGTACTGCTGTAGGGCAAATGGTTACAGGAGAAGGTCATGTTCCGAACAGTATTTTTGTGCCTGGCTGTAGTCACAGCCACGTTTCTTTCCAGCTCGCCAACTGCCGAGGCTAGAGGTTGCTATAGAGGGGGTGGCTACTACTCTGCTTACCCTGGCTACTATGGAGGCAGGTCCTATTACGGCCATCGGCACTATTATGGGCCACAAGTACGTCGCAGCTACTACGGCTACGGACCCTCATATGGCTACTATCCCCGCTCTCGAAGTGGCGTTAGCTTCATGATTGGTTTCTAGGCATTTGGCCTATGCAGCCACCGCATGGTCTTACTGCTTACCTACTACGCCGTTTTGGCGGTTTAGTGCATCAATCGGAGAGTGATGGCTACTATCTATGCTAAGAATTGCATCTACCGAAAGAGCATATTGAAATATGCGGGCTAACCCGCATGCACCGCAAAATTGACGACTTCAATAGAGATGCCTATGTAGTATTTTTGACTATATCTCTTGGGTTTTGGCTTAGTACTCAAACTTNTGCTATCGTCGCAAGTCATTTTCTGTATTTAAGTTACGACACCCCTTGCGTTATTGGCACGACAAGTGCATTCTACTGGAAGCAGAGCGGCAAACTTTAGAAATTTCCCACCTTTAGCCGCTGGGGGCCAAGACCCGCTACAGGAAATCAAGAATCATGTTTAAGCGAATCCTAGTTTTGTCAGCCTTGTTTGTTGGATTTTCGATTAGTTCGATGCCAGAAACAAATGCCTGGGTCATTCGTCGAGTGGCTCCAGTTCGCCGCCTGGCCGCTCGCACCGTACTACCACCCTATCCAGTCGCCAGACGCGTTGTGCGCAGACCCGTGGTTTACAGGCGTCCTGTTGTCTACAGTGCTCCGATCGTTTTTGGACCTTCCTTTAGTGTTGGATACTACGGCTGGTAAACAACAACTGCCCCCTAAGACTGTTTTGAGAAACGAGTTGAGACGCCTGCTAGCTGCCGATGCTAGCAGGCGTTTTTTTGNGCATTCAATCAAAGATTTTTCATCGCCCAATCGCTATAAGTTCATTGCGAAGTTGGTTCATCACGCTTACCCCTAGATTCAGAATAATCCTCAACATCAACCCAGCTTACATCCGAAAAGAAGAAGGGAACTCCCTTCTGGCCTCGAATCAATGGCTCTTGTGAGCGAGTGCAAACATGCTGGTTATTATCAGCGANCTACACCTGACAGACGGCACGAGAGACTCTACTATCTCCTCGGGCGCCTTGGGGGTTCAACCTCACATATCACAGACTCACCGCTTCGATACGTCTTCACAAGCCGGAGCGACATCTCATGGCCACAACCAACCGCTTTCGACACCAAACGTACCAGTCCGAGCGNCCCACTTCGCAGTACCAATTGCTCCCAACGGTATCNCCAATCGATCCACAAGCGATTGAATGCAAAGACCTCTTGGCCACTTCTGGAATCGCGTTTCGGCGGGCGAATGTTGAGGCAATTTATTGNGTTCATGGTACTTTTGCCGGGAATGATGCTCTGGGGCTACTTACCGAACTGTCCCGATTCACTCCCGGACTCAGTCATGCACTTAGTCGTTTTGTTAAGAAAACGGTTGATTGGGTAGCTGGTGAAACGGGCAACTTCACTCCTCAATTTGTATCCACCTTACAAAACGCCCTGACCCATCATGCTAACGACAGGATTCCGGTGCGACTTTTCAATTGGTCCAGTCAAAATAATCATATTGGTCGTGCCGATGGAGCCATTCGCCTCATCTACGAATTGGCCAAACGAGCGGAATCTATTCCCGCTAATCGAATACAAGCAATGCACCCTCCACGTGTTCTACTCTGGGGACATAGTCATGGTGGAAATGTTTTTGCACTGGTAACCAACTTGCTCGCAGCTGAGAAAGAAGCCCGCGATCAATTCTTTCATGCTGCGCGCACCTTTTATCAATCCTGCTTTTTGGGGAAAGTGGATCTCCCTGTGTGGCAAGAGGTTCGTGAATTGCTCGATAACAATGAACATCCAATTCGAGACTTAAAACTGGACATCGCCACATTCGGTACCCCTGTTCGCTATGGTTGGGACGCAGACGGATACGAACAGTTGCTCCACTTTATTCACCACCGTCAGGCACCGGAAAGTGCTGAGTACCTGGCTCCATTTCCGCTCGAAGTGGGTCGAATGTTGAAAGCAGCAGATGGCGACTATATCCAACAAATAGGGATCTCCGGAACCAATATTGTCCCATTACCCATTGCATTCAGAACCTTTCTGGCCGATTGGCGACTTGACAATTTTCTGGAACGCAAAGTTCCACGGATGCGTTTACTCAATAGACTCCGTCATCGGACTCGCGTGCACGATGCGGGTACAACACTACTCGTTGATTACACGGATGTGGCCCCAAGCATTCATCAGAACCTGGCAGGTCATACTCTCTACACACGGCGTAAATGGCTGCCATTTCATTGTCAGCAAATAGCCAAAAGGTTCTATGAAAAGGACTAGGCAGGAATACCAGATGCACGATTTTTTACAGATTTCTACAACCGTGCCCACGGAGCAACTAGCTCGGAAAATTGCCGAATCCCTGGTCGCCAGTAGTCTAGCTGCTTGTGTTCAAGTCCTGGGTCCCGTGCAGAGCACGTACCGCTGGCAAGGAAAAATAGAAACGGCCTATGAATGGGTTTGCACCGCAAAGTCAAATCGAAGACTTTTCTCTGAAATTGAAAAAAGAATCTGCCAATTGCACGAATACGAATGCCCGGAGATCCTCGCTACTTCAATTGTTGCGGGCAGCAAATCCTATTTAGAATGGCTTGAGCGTGAAACAGATTACGAAGGATAAGAAAATTCAAAACCTGGGTCAAAAGTTCTTGGACTTCAGCAAGATGTCCAGCATCTGCCAGTAGTACGGCCATCTGGCGAGCGGGCAAATAATTATCGTGGCGTGCTAGCAGGGTAGCCTGCTGGTAGGCTATGGCCCTGCGGGTGGCAAGAAGATGTCGTTGTGGTTCAAACATTCCCAGCTGACGGTATATCTTGCCCAGGGTATGCAAGGCCATCGATCCTGCGGGTTCGCCAGCTACCGACAAAGCCACTTTAAGCTGCGCATAGCGGTAATAGATGGCCATCATTTGTTGTGGCAAGACTCCCTGATGATCAACTTCCTTCGCAATTTGCATGCGGTGCGATGCGGTAAATACCCTTAGATTCAGCTCGGCTTCCAATTGGGTACCGTGCGGGGCAAAATCTTCGGCTTCATCCAGTGCACGCAGGCCGGATGCGAGCGCAAAGGTTCTTACGGGTTCCCCCTGCTGTGTGTCCTTGGCCTGTGAAATCATTCGCATGACTTCAACTAGTTCCTGCTGAGCCGCATAGTGGGCGCGACGGTTGGCTAGTTCGAATGCTTCTGAAATCTTTTCCTTCGCTTCTTGCTCCAGCCGTGCATCGGTAAATACACCCGTAGACGCTGATGTTATTTCGCGTATGACAGCTTGCAGTAAGCGTTGTTCTTCACTTGAAAAATTGGTGTTTGGTGCCAACTGTATGATCTTGTTGGCTTTCTCTTTCAGGGTTGTAGCTGATGATTTCTCTCCCTCGCCAGTACCAGCTACACTCCTGTTAGGTGCCTAAAACGCATCGAGTGTCCCGGACGTTTCAAGAGCAGGCAGAGATTCTACTTGAGGTTCCTGATGAAGCTTTTACTGCTCCGAACCAGCTGAAGAATTTTCATCCGTTCCCGAAGGCAAGAGCAGAAGCTGATCCGGTGTGATCGATTGCGGTGGCATGAGCTGCGCGATCTTTTGATTCGGCTCATCATGATTTGTCTCATCAACTGGAGGCAAACGGATCAGCTGAGGTTCCTGGGAGTCCTCGCTGGAATCCTCACTTGGGAATGACCAATATTTTTGTTTAGCTAGCTTTTTAGAGGGGATGTAGGGGATGGGCAGCATCCCAGCAACACGCAAGCTGTTCTGCTGGCTCAAATTGCCTGGTGAGGTTTCAATCGTGGCAGGAATTTGGGATTCAAAATCAACCAACTGCACCGAGGGTGGCCGTGACCATGCGGTGGGTGCATCCAATTCAGCATATATTTTTTCTAAATCCGTATGGCTCTGTCCACATGCACACAGGACAACCATGCTCAGGAGCGCCATACACAGACGCTTGCTGTGACTTAGCGCCCTGAAGACATACGGATTGTTCCGGTTGTCCAAAATCATGACTCCCCCTTCCCTGGGAATTTGCCCGGTAATGTTGCGCGCATATTTCCTGCTCCGCAGGTGGCATACATAATCAGATTCGACCCCTGCTCACTGAGAGAATCAGCAAAATCGTTACCATCCAGTCAGGACACTCCCTCAACTGTTGGCACAAGCCTCATAGACGGTCAGGTCACTTTGCTAGCACGTCGGAGATATTGATTGGATTCGCTATTTTTACGTCTGCTACCTGGCCCAATTCTTCTCAAGACGTTTCCAGCAATAGTGATGGCATGTCTGAATTCTAAAAATATTCGCCGTTGGTCAAAACATGCGTGTTTGGTAGCACCCTGTGATTGGAAAGGCGTTAAACCCGCGCACGCGCAGATGTTCGACGAACTCGCGCGGGCCATGGGTACAGTAGATCGCTTGCGGGCCAACACGCTCGACTGTTTCTATGAGCTGGTTAAAATCTGCATGATCTGAAAGCGGTAAAGCGTAATCCACTTTTTGTCGGTATTTTGTACTCGAATCCATGGCCCATCCCGTTACGGCAATACTCACGGGTTCTACAAGACCTGCCAGACGGAATCCTTTCATCCCTTTTGGCAATGTAATCACTGCCTGGTCCGCAGAAACTTTGCCGTCGTACTTCGAGACTTGCCCTAATTTCATGCCTCGGGCTTCGTAGACTTCGCTGACTGCGAAAATGGTGGGATGTTGAACTACCGAGATACCTGCCGATGTCAGCAGTTTCGTGACTTCTTGAGATTTTCCAAGCGCATAGGCATGTATAACCGGGGTGCGCTGAGCCTCAAGTGTGCTTTTCACCAGTGCTATCAATTCATCAATCACTTCTTCCCGTGGTGGCAACTGATATTTGGGTTTGCCAAACGTGCTTTCCATCACCAGGATATCGGCGGGCGGCAATTCTGCGGTCTCACTCGTAGCCGAAGGACCTAACTTGTAGTCACCCGTAAAAAGTAATGATTGCTGGTCTCCTTCGGCAAACAGCATCGCCGAACCTAAGCAATGCCCCGCAGGGTAGGATGTCAGCTGGAGAGGTCCAAACTCAATCGTTTCATAATAGGGCATCTCCAGAACTCGGTTTCTGATTCCACGACGATGTCGGTAGAGGGCAGCCGTATCGGGCGTGCATAGTGCCATCTCATGCGAAGCGATATGATCCGCATGAGCATGCGACATGAAACCACGCTTTTGTCTGCGCGGAACATCCACGGCCAAGCCAGCCGCAGTCAGAAACAAACCATTGTCCCAATGAAACATGTGGCCCTGGAGAAAGTGAACCTTAAAGAAAGTGAACCCAGAAGAACGTGCGCCCCGAAGCGTGGGAACACGAAAATTTGGCCTCAAACTTTTGAAATGAAAGTCGAGGAACTAAAGTTGACTATGGCAATCCAGCAACTACCATTTCAGTCCAAATTTCTCGCCACCGCTAGGAGCACTGACACCTCCTTTTAAGTGCTTCGCTTGCTCCTCGCGTTTACGCTTGGCTTCCGCTGCTGCTGCGACTTCAGCTGGATCCGGCTCAGGAGGTTTCGGTTTTTCGGGTTTGGGCATGAGTGCCTTAAGGGATAGACCGATTCGCTGAGCACTGACATCCACTGCCAGCACTTTCACTTCAACCTCCTGCCCCTCACTCACCACATCTCCGGCCCGATTCACTCGGCCATGACCCATTTCAGAAATGTGAATCAGTCCTTCAACGCCTGCTTCCAGTCTAACAAAAGCACCAAATTGCATGAGCTTGGTGACCTTGCCACTGACCGTTGATCCAATCGCGTATTTACTGGAAACGCTATCCCAGGGATTGTCTGCCAGATCTCGATACACGAGTGCGATTTTTCCTGATTCTTGATCGACTTTTTCGATACGCACTTTTATCGTCTGTCCAACTTCGAGCACTTCGCTGGGGTGCTTAATCCGCTCCCAGCTGAGCTGACTCACGTGAACCATGCCATCGATACCACCAAGATCGACAAAAGCACCAAAGTCACGTAGACTCCGGACAATGCCTTCGTGAATTTGTCCAGGTGCCAACTCCTTTATCAATTTTTCACGCTTTTCTTTTCTCTCACGCTCCATCAAGGCCCGGTGACTGAGTACCAGATTTTTGCGCTCGCGATTGGCTTCGGTAATCACACAGCTTAGTTTTTGCCCAACATATTCTTCAGCGTTTTCAACGCGGTAGATCGATATTTGACCCATTGGAATGAAACCGCGAATATTTGAAACCTGGCATTCGAGTCCACCCTTATTCGATCCGGTAATTGTGACATCAACGAGTTGGCCGACCTCTACTTCATCCCAATTTCCAACAGCAACTGATGCTGTGGGAAGTGAAACTTCATAAAAACCTTGTTCCGAGTTGTATCGCGAGACTACCACTTCCAGCGTGGATCCCTCGGCGGGTGGCTCCAACTTATCGAATTGCTTTAGTGGTAACAGGCCTTGGTTACGACCACCCAGTTCCAGAAATACGTCTTCGCGATGGATTTTGACCACCGTTCCTGTGAGCTTTGTTTCTGGCGCCAATTCCTCACCTGTGGCTTCAGCGGAATCGTCCATTATTTCATCCAGCGATTTTCCACCCAAGGCTGCTTCAATTTCCATCTCCACTTCAGGAGGAAGTGGGTCAAGTACATTGGGTGGTGGATAATTGCTCTTTTTCGGTGCAGATTCAGCAACCTGAGATTGTGACGACGCTGCCTGCTGCGAAGCAACCGGCCTTGCTTCTGCAGAAGAATCGCCTTCGCGCTGGGAGCCTACCTGGATCCTTACACTGGGTCGATCCTCAACCACTGCATCTCCTGTTTCTAGGGTACCCGTTTCGACAGGAGAAGATGTCTGACCTCCAGCAGTCCCCTCCTCAGGATTACTACCCTGAGGTCTACTGCCCTCAGAGCTACTACCTTCACTACCACTCTGTGTAGCATTGGGTCCTGTAGCTTCAAGCTTTGATGGAGTTGCTGTTGCTTCGGAATCGGTAGGCTGGGCCACTGGTTCAGTCGCCTTGGTTTCGGCACTCATATACTTACAAAATCCTGAGAAGAAAAGAAACGAGATTATCCTTCTGGACAACCTCCAAACGAACCCAAGTTTAACAACCAGGAGTATGGGATGGCAACGGTTTTGTTGGAAAAGATACAAGTTCTGAAACCACTTTTCTCCGCAAACTATTCTCTAAAGTATCTATCTAACTGGATATTTCATCCAATCGGGCACTGAAGCTTCGATTTGTATCAGAAGGCCCAATTCGTATGTCGCATAGAGGCCAGGTAAAATGAGGGGAAATTCTAATCTATTTTCGCTCCAGCCCCTCCCCTTTCGGAATACTTCTTTAAACGCTCTGAAACACCTGGAATCAACCTGGCTGCGTTTTCTGCATAGACTTTACGCAGCACTTCATCAGGCAAATCCAAGCCATAAATATTCCAGAATCCCTGGGGTGGATATTGATTTTCAGCATATGAAAAATATTCATCACGCGTTTCGAGCAACCGCCAATGGGGCCTTAACCGCGCAACCGACCTGGGGCCATCGGTACCAAACATAATTCGATCGGGATACTCCAGAAAAAATTTTCGAGCCGTAAATGGCTGTCGACCCAGCTCAGCAATTCGAGCAGCAATTTCGACATGTAGATTTGGATATTTTTTAAGCCATTTGCCAACTTCGGCAAGATTTTCTGGGTACCCAGCCACATGAGCACCTATAAATATTGTCTCTGGATGCCTGGCAATGACTCGATTGCGCGCTGCTAGTAACTCTGCATGCGTGGGAAACTCTTCTCCAGAGTAACTCCAGTCCGGGTGTCGACTCAGTTCCTCCCAACGTTCATTGAAGCGGTCCACTGGACGAAAAAATGCCACAGGATCACCCGTGTGTATCAATACGGGGAGTTTAAGTTTTCCGCAAACTTCCCAGATGGGATCCCACCGCGGGTCGTCAATTTCCATGAAGGAGCCATCAGGGTTGCGGTAAAAGAGACCCAGCATTTTGTGAATTTTCAGACCTGACACACCCTGCTTTTTAGCCTCTTTTAAGGCCATTACCATTCGGCGACCGAACTCTCCACGATGACAATCCCAACTGCCTGGCTCCTCACTTTTTCCGCTACCCTGCCAATCGATATTTGCAAATAAGACAAAGCGATCACGGTACTTGGTCCATAAATATTTCTTATGCTCTTCCAAAGATTCGCCCAATTGTCCATCAAGACTCACGCTCAAGGCGATGTTTTGCTTATCCATCACACGTACGTATTCATCGATCTGTTCTTCAATACTCCGCAATTTCAAGCGAGGATGAACGTGAACATCGACTACAGGGAATTTGGCTCGGTGCGGGTTTTCAGCTGGTGTCACCAGGCCCGTATGGGGCAAAAACTGATTTAAAGCAAGAGGCCGACCATCTTCACCATCAAGTGGCTCGGCGGCATGCACTCTGCAAACTAGCAGAACAACTACAAAAAGCCATGCTATGACTTCTTGCCGAATTACTAACGAGTCGCACAAAAATACTAAACTACGAGATTGTTCTGACTTTTTTGTCTCTGTATTTCGGCAGGCAATCATTCAACCAAATCCCTCAGCTGGAAGAAAAACTTACCAAGCTTGCCACCATAGTTCCCTGCACCAATAGCCAGAACACCATCACCAGCGGCCGACTGCATGGCTACCCGAGTGGCGTTAGAAACCGATGGCATATCGATACCATCAAAAACAATTTCGTAACAACAATTGACCCCATCGACCAGCTGACTTTCGACACGGCCCTGGAGCGTGGGGCAAAATGCGTCATTCGTTGAAGCGACCAGACCTTTATAGAGGGAACCTACCTTGCTACCACTGCGTACGACTCCTCCCGGAAAAGGTGTGATGATTCCTGGCAATGTTGCCAGGGAATCACTGACCTGCTTGGCGGCGGCCAAAGCGATCTCCTGACTTGTCGCTTGTAAGATAATATTTCCGCCAGCTACTCCCTTGGAAATGCCAACTTGCTGTTCGACTATAAATTCGCCATCCATAACTGGAATGCGCCAAAAACGCCTGCCATCGATTAGCTTACTTTTCTGAAAACCATCACCGAAATAACGCAAATGTTTGCCAAGAGACAGCGATTCATCGGCAGCAGGTAAACCGTTGTAAACGGATGTCGTAGGACATGTCATCAAGCATTGCCCAACTCGGTTGGGGACTGCCTCAGAAAGTGCTTCGCTGGAAAACCCAAAGAGAAGGACAGCGGCTCCAGGTCGTCCATCCGGAGTTGCAGAGGCGTCCAGTTTCTGCTCAACACCAATCTCCGCATCACAACCAATAACCGATGTACCATAGCCTGTGAACTCCTGCAGCGCGATATCCAACCAATATTCATTTGTCGCCGTAACTAACAGCCTCGCAAAGCGCATGCGAAATGCTTCAGCAAAAGTATCTAGAATCAGAGTTGAGCCAATATGCATGCCGACAGTACCTCTTAAGCCTTAAGCATAAAAATGTCCAGCTCATCTTCGCCAACGAAACGTTGTTCGGCAAGGTCTGGTGGGAGTGCTTCCCTGACTGTCCAAATTCACTAGAACGCCCCCCCCCCCTGGAGGGTGCTTCTGGAAGAAGTAAGAGCTATAAATCAGACCCTCGCTTTTTCTAGAAATTTGCATGACTTCTGGGCTTACTCAATTTCATATCGCTCAAAACGACCTGCACTTGTTGGTGCACTACAGGCAAATGCCGGACAATAATGTGGTTGGGCAAAACTTCGATCCATACATCTTCTGATTACAAGTCAGAATCTTCTGCACTCTCCCACTGCATCTGCAAGTTGTCTGCGCAACTCCAGTACAGGTCTTGTAGCACGTTTGCCTCACGTGGATGAGAGAGATTCTTTATTGTTCATAGCTTGATAAGGCATCTTGGGGTTCCTTGCAACGAAAGAGATTTTCGCTTAACCAACCTATTTACATTCAGACAGCCGTCTGGTTTGCTCAGATGAAATAAGGGTTCGCAGGGTCGCGAAGCGGACGAGGCTAAGGCCACGACCGCTTCACAAACACACTGTCACCTTGCTACTCCAAGGACCCCCGTCCTCGCGGCAAGGTTCATCACCAATTCGCTGTCTTATAATCAGCGTCTTCTGCCACCACAAGAAACACATACCAACGGATCTCTTGTGGAATACTTTGGTGATGGCCACATTGTCGGTCGAGCGATTGAGGAGCCGTTCAGAGCCCGCCGACTCGGCATTTGTCTCTGCCGTGTACAAGACAACTCTACACGCTATTTAAATGCAAGCTGGACAATCACTGAGTTGATGGGCCGTTTTAGAATAAAGAGAAAAGCCAGAATCGACATCGCCGGCATGCTTTCACAGGCTGTATAACGATCAGGAGTTGGTGTTCGATCGTGCCGATTATTCACTCCTAACAGGGCAGGAAATTCAACCTTCATGTGTTGCCATTTCTCTCAACGCTTCTAGCACTTTCTCATCGTGACCGTCAACTTTGACACTTTTCCAAACCTTTGCGATTTTTCCGCTTGGATCGATCAAGTAGGTGCTGCGCTGGATACCCATCGTTTTTTTGCCATACATGTTTTTCTCACGCCAGGCTCCGTACTTTTCAGATACCTTGTGTCCTGGGTCGGCCAATAACAAAAAATTTAATTTGAATTTATCTCGAAATTTTGCATGGCTGGCCACATCGTCTGGACTAATTCCAAAGACCTGAGCACCCAGTTTTTTCAGGGCAGCTTTTTGATCACGAAAAGCACATGCTTCTCGTGTACAGCCCGGAGTATCGTCTCTGGGATAAAAGTAGAGCACCAAGGGACTACCTTTCAGGTCTGCCAGGCGAACCTTTGTGCCATCATCAGCTGTCAGTGTAAAAGCAGGAGCTTTCTTGCCCAGTTCAAGCCAATCACCCATTATTTTTTCCAAAAGTAAAGTACAAAATGTAGAAATCGCAATCGCATATCTTAGCCCATTGCCACTAAACCACCAGAGCTTATCACGACCCGAATTCTTCATGTGATTCATAACGAGGTGGTCGCAGAGCAACTCAATTGGCGTTTCCAGGAAAGGCTTGGACGCAGGCGTGTTTTTGACACACTGCGGCAACTACCGCTCTGCTGCAGCAGAATCGCATGAAATATGCAGGCCAGCCAAAAACGGTGACTCGACCAACCCAAAGCCGAAATCTGCCTTCCACCCTTCCCACTATTGCCTTGGGAATAGTACAATGGTCCTTCTTTGCTTTCCAAGAGATTCACCACCGTGAGCCTTGCCATTTCAGATCCCATCACCACTGCCGAAGAAACCTCCGAGCGCAGCCTGAGGCTTGCGCTCGCTGCAGCACGCACAGCCTACGAAAATCGGGGGGAAGATATTGTGGTACTTGATATGCGCAATATCACACCCGTTTTTGACTATTTTGTGGTTGTTACAGGCAACAGCCGTCGCCAATTGCATGCCATTAGCGAAGAAATCGACCATTGCCTGGAAGACGAGTTGAACGACAAGCGGATGGGCATCGAAGGATATAACGAAAGCCGCTGGATATTGCTTGATTATGGTACCGTCGTCATGCATCTATTCGACGAAGAAACACGTGAGTATTACGCCTTAGAACAATTCTGGAGCGAAGCAGCTCGCATACCATTGCCCTGGGAAGAGTCTAAGGAAGAAAAATCAGGACTCGAATGACATTCGCCACTTTACAAATTGTATCGCTGGACGTTTGTTAAAAAAGAGAATACTTCTTGATACCATAACGCTTTAAAGACGCTTAAATAATTCGTGTCCTGTCTCACGCCAGTCCGCTACTATAAAGCGTTATTTCGTGAAACCTGCCTACTAGTATGATCTCATGAATATCCTGGCCGAGCTTCGCAGCCGTTTTTCAGTCGCACTCAAGAAGGTCCAACCTGATGCAACTGGGACTCAAATTGAGAAGTTGTCCAATTTGGTGCTTCCAAGTCAGGACACCAAGTTTGGCGACTATCAGGCAAACTGCGCCATGCCACTTGGCAAACAACTAAGTTTGCCGCCTCGTCAAGTCGCAGAACAACTCCTCGCCGCACTGGATGTTTCTGATATTTGCAATCCACCTGAAATTGCCGGCCCCGGATTTATCAATTTGCGCGTCCTCGATACTTGGCTTATCGAGCAGCTTGCAAAATTACAAAAAAACCCCAAGCAACTTGGCATTGATCCCAGCAGCGTGGCCAAAACTTATGTACTCGACTACTCATCACCCAACGTAGCCAAACCCATGCACGTTGGACATATCCGTTCAACAGTCATCGGAGACGCACTCTGTAACGTACTGCGACAACTGGGTCATCGTGTGATTAGCGACAATCACATCGGAGATTGGGGAACGCAGTTTGGCATGATCCTCTACGGTTACAAGCACTTTGCCGATGAAGAGGCACTCGAAAGCAACAGTGTGGCCGAGCTGAGTCGACTGTACAAGTTGGTTCATCAACTTATCGATTACCATAGTGCCCTGCAAGAAAAAATCCCTGCCATTGAGAAACTTATTCTAGAACACGTGCATCGTCTGGAGGATATGCACGACACGACTATTCTGGAAGATCCTAAAGAGCAGAAAAAAGCTACTAAACTACTTCGACAAACCGAGACACAATTGGCCGAGTTGCGTTCCAATCTGGACAGCTTACGCAACAAGGTCGCCGTTATTGATGAAGACCCTCAACTGGCCAGGTACGCATCCGAACACCCGAACATTGGCAAATCCGTGTTGGCAGAAACAGCAGCACTCCACCAGGGCGACTCCACGAACGTGGGTCTCTGGCAACGGTTCTTACCTGCCTGTTTGATTGAGATCGAAGCGACTTATAAACGACTTGGTGTAACTTTTGACCATACACTTGGCGAAAGCTTTTATCAGGATCGTTTGGCAAACGTCATCAAAAACCTGGACGAAAAAGGACTGATCCAGGAAAGCGAAGGAGCCAACTGTGTTTTCCTCAAAGGCTTTAAGGCTCCCTTCATTGTGCAAAAAAAAGATGGGGCATTTCTCTACGCAACCACCGATTTAGCCACGATCGAATACCGCCGACAGAAGTGGTCACCTGATGCGATCTTGTACGTTGTCGATCACCGTCAATCCTTGCATTTCGAACAACTTTTTGCCACAGTGCGATTGACTGGCTACACCGACGTCGAACTCCAGCACATCAGTTTTGGCACCGTACTTGGTGAAGACAACAAACCCTACAAAACACGCTCGGGTGATGCTGTGGGACTTAGTGGCCTTTTGGACGAATCGGTAGAACGTGCTTTTCGCACAGTGTGCGAAAACGACGACGCCCGTAGCGAACCGCTTCTCTCGACAGAAGAGCGTCAGCAGGTAGCAGAACGTATTGGCATTGGTGCAATCAAATATGCCGATTTGGCCCATAATCGCACCAGCGACTATGTATTTAATTACGACAAAATGCTTGCCATGAACGGCAACACGGCCACCTACATGCAGTATTGTTATGCCCGCGTTCGCAGTATCTTTGCCAAAGGCAACATCGACATTGAATCACTTCGTAATTCAGACACATCGATCTTACTTAATGAACCAGCTGAGCGAGCAGTTGCGATTGGACTACACCGTTTCAGCGAAGCCCTGGAACGTGTCGCTGCGGATTATCGCCCAAATCACCTGACTGCGTATCTGTTTGAGCTAGCCAGCATCTATTCCAGTTTTTTCGAAAATTGTCCCGTGCTAAAAGCAGAAAGCGAACACGTACGAAATAGCCGCCTACTGCTTTGTGATTTAACGGCACAAACGATCGCCAGAGGACTTAAGCTACTGGGTATAGAAACCGTTGAAAGAATGTAGTGTTCGCCTTAAGTTTCATGTCTCTTCTGCTTCTGAAGAGACTGGGTCTAATGTATCTGGATCCGAAATCTCCACGTCTGATTTTGACTGTTTCGTGTATTCCTGCAAAGATCTCTGGAATTCTTCGTTGTCCGGGTCCGCTTCAATGGCCTTTTTTTGCCAGAGAATTGCTTGATCCAAGTCGTCAAGTACAAAGTGAGCACGTGCCAAGGTGTCGAGTATATTTCCGTCTGCATAACCTGTCAGCTGAGCAGCGCGGTCACTGATAGACAAAGCTTTTCGCACTAAACTCGTTTCGCTCATTTTGTTTGTAACAAGTGACCAGGCCAAGCGATTCAGCACTGCCGCATTGCCATCCAATTCACTGGCAAGCTCATCAAGATATTTGATCGCTTCTTCTGTGCGACCCATTTGGACCATGAACAAAAATCTGTAGTTTAAAGCCAGCAAGGGGCTGGGAAGGCTCTTTTCTATCTTTGGCAACAATTGAAGTGCCTGTTCCCAATCCTCATTTCGAAGGGCATTCGCAAAGGCGTCCTGCAGTAGGGTCTGCCGCTTTTCTTCTAACCTTGCATTTTTTGCTCCCTCACGATCCCAGGAACGCTGTGTGATTTTTTCGAGTGGCCCATCGATTCCACCCGGGTGTCCAATCCACTCAATCTTACCATCGAAACCGATAATAAAAGCACACGGGACCCCACTCTCTTCAGCCGCTCTCATAAACTTGATACTGGTAGCTGAACTATCATCAGACGCCACAGTATAGCGCATCAGATCATTCCAGGTTTTCCCAGCCTTGAGTGCAATACTTAAATCCGCTTCTTTTTGCAAAAAATTCTCTATAACTCTTGAGCTTTCATTTGTCACACCAATAAAGGTGACTTCTTCGCCATAAGTTTCCTGCAACTTGCTCAAATGAGGCATACCCGCTCGGCAAGGAGGGCACCAAGTTGCCCAAAACTCAACAACATATATTTTGTTTTCTTCGTAACTCTCAACAGGAGTGCCCTTAATCCAATTGGCAATTTGGAGCAGAGGGGCTGTATCACCAATATTTAGATTGGAAGTTGATTCGGGTGAGGATTGGGGACTTTGATGGTCCTGCTGCTCAACTGGGGAGGCTTCATGCTTGGCAGTTTCTGATGAGGTCGTTTCCTGGGGAGGGGCCGTTGAGCTGGAACAACCAATCCAACTCATGCTCAGCAGGATTGCTATAAATAATCTTCCGTGAGTTTGGAACTTATTGCGTAGTACACGATTTGCCAAAACTCTCTGCAAAAGGTTCAACATATCGGCACTCCGTTCAGGGTGATGGAAGACTATCGGCTAAATAAATGCTATCTGCCTATGAAATGTGGCAACTCTTCGTGTCCAGAAGTTGGAGATTCAGGTCGGCTAGGTATTGCTCTCATATTTGCCAAAGACCATTCGACCAGCGCTTGTCTGGAGGACACTCGTGACTGTAGCAATGATATTTTCATTGACATGATCACGTCCACCCTCAATAACGACCATGGTACCATCCTCCAAGTAGCCAACACCTTGGCCTTGCTCCTCACCCGCTTTGACAACTCGCATTTCAAGCGTTTCTCCTGGCAGGAATACGGGCTTCAGGGAGTTTGACAAATCATTCAGATTAATGACGTCGACTTCGTGAAGCTTGGCAACTTTATTGAGATTGTAGTCGTTGGTTACAATTTTACCGTCTAGGTGTTTGGCCAGTAAAACCAGTTTCAGGTCGACTGCCTGCCCTGCAAACTGGGGAAGCTCACGTTCGTAGACAACCAGATCCACTTTAGGATCACTACGTAATCGATTCAGAATATCTAGACCACGTCGACCTCTGCCTCGACGCAATTTATCACTTGAGTCTGCAATCCCTTGCAGTTCTGATATTACAAACTGTGGCATTATCAACTGATTATCGATCACGCGAGTTTCGACGACATCGGCAATCCTGCCATCGATCACAACACTCGTATCAAGAACATAGGGTTTCAGCCCTTTTATCTCTTTGGCAAATTCTACGTAAGGAATAATAAATCGAAAATCATTTTTGGTTTGCATTAGAACACTAATACACGTGTAACACATGACCATACCCATAATCATGGGAATCCACTGAGCCTGTAGAGTATCCGCTGCGGGCAGCACCGGGCTCAGGGCGATTTTTAGCACGTAAGTCGAGAGCAAGCCAATGAGTAAGCCGAAGTAGACCGACGTAATGGTATCGAGTCGCTTGCGACCAACGCCGTGATCAATGGCAATCACACCGCTTGCCAGGGCAAAAAGCCCACCAACTACCAACCAGGGAATATAGGCTGCGTCACGTGAGAGTTCTTCTGAACTGATTATTTGTACGCCAATACCAGCTGCGACCAATACAAAGACGCAGCGCAAAATAACTAATGCCATAGGACTCGTATGTTATTAAATGGATTGTAGAGCCGCACTCAATATTCGGTCTCAATACTCAGATCGACACTACCGGATAAATTATTTGCCCTACTCCCTATCTTACCAACCACGATCGACGAAGAAAGCCCGAAAAGGGAATAGCTGGAGAACTCTCCTGGGCCAAACTTTGAGATTTCTATTACGGTTAGGCCTTCATCAGGCTCTTATCTATTTCGGTGCTCATCCAATGCGTGACGATCTGTCATTCCTGCCAGATAATCACAGACAACACGCATGACATGATCGTCGTCTAAATAGGCTTGGGCCGTAGAGGGTAAAAGTTCTGGTCGTGCCATAAAACGTTGAAACATCTCACTAAGTGCCGCCCCAGCCACTGCCCGCTCCGAAAGGACCGTTGGATGACGGTACACGCGTTCGAAAAGAAACGTTTCAAGATCTCTTTTTTTTTCTTGAAATTCTGTGGATGGAGCAACTAGCAGTTCTTTTATAGCAATTGCGTCCCCTGGGCTTGTGATCGATTCTTTTTGTAGCCGGCTCGTAGTCGTTTTAATGAGATCGCTCACCAGGGTTTCGATCAATTGATGAATTATTGCCCGCCGAAGTTGCTCGGTATCCAGAGCCGTATAACGAATTTGCACCTGTCGGGCTGCTTCTTGCCAGAGCGGCAATGTCAGCAAATCTTCAACCTCAAGTAGCCCGATTTCCAAAGCATCATCGGCATCATGGGAGTCGTAAGCAATACTGTCAGCAGCATCCACAACCTGCACTTCTAACAATGGTCGTTTGGCGGAACTTGCACTTTTATGAACCCGCATTGCTTGACCGGACAAAACTTCTTTCGTGAGATTGAGCCCGGGAAATTTCGGATAACGATTTTCTAATAAGGTAACTATCCGCAGAGCATGTGTATTGTGATTGAATCCTCCACATGGCTGAGTGCATTCATTGAGCACATCTTCTCCCGCATGGCCAAATGGAGGATGGCCAATATCATGCATCAAAGAAAGTGCTTCAATTAAATCTTCGTTCAGTCGTAATACACGCCCTACCGTGCGAGCTATGGAGGCAACTTCCAGGGTATGGGTCAGACGCGATCGATGGTAATCACCCATTTCCCCGGTAAATACCTGAGTTTTGTGCGCCAAACGCCGGTAAGCGCTGCTGTGGACTACGCGATCCCGGTCACGTTGGAAAGGACCACGATAGCGATGTTGCACTTCGGGATATTCACGACCCGTCGAAGCACTATCGTGCATTGCATAATTGGCAAGCGAAAAAATTTCATCTTGTGAATCAGTCAAGTTCATCTCGTAGAGCTTCCCAAAGTGATTCGAGCGATTGGGAGATGACGCGTGTTCCGGCTATTGTGGGCATAAAGTTATTGTCCCCAGGCCAGCGCGGGACAAGATGCCAATGCAAATGCCCAGGCACTCCTGCCCCACCAGCACTTCCCAGATTGAGTCCTAGGTTAAATCCCTTTGCTGAGATCAACTTGCTGAGTATCTCTGTAAAATTACCTAGTGACTGCATTAATTCGAGATGCTCGTCTGCGTTCAGATCCGTCAAATGGCCCACGTGACGCAAGGGACTAATAAGTATATGCCCATTGCTGTATGGATATCGGTTCAGCATTGCGAGTGAGTGAACACCCTTAGTGAGAACCATGTTCTGACGACAAGCCGATTTCACATCATCGTAGAGGGCGGCTGCGCGGCAAATAAAGCAATCTTTGGCGGCACCAGATTGCCAACTTTTGGGAACAATCGAACTGCTTGCATCCGACTCCTCACCCGAAACATACCCCAGGCGCCAAGGGGCCCAAATTTGCTGTTCATCCACAGTACGTGCCCTTTATTCCTTGGAAAAGAATAAACCCTCCTCCAGAAGTGTATGAGTGCTAGCCCACAAGAACAAGGGCGGCTGCTCTAGCGGCAATAGACGGTGGCTGGCATAATCCGGACCGACTTTCAACAATCATCATTCGCTTTTTCAACTATGCAGTTTCGCGTCCAGCTAGACATGTTCTCGGGTCCCATGGACCTCATGTGGTATTTAGTTCGCAAACACGAACTCGACATTCTCGACATACCAATCGCTTTGGTAACACAGCAATACCTCGAAATGCTTGCTGTTCTTGAACAAGTCGACGTAAATTCTGTGGGAGATTTTTTAGAACTTGCCTCCCGCTTGATGGAAATCAAATCCAAGCTGATGCTCCCCCGTCAGGAGGATGAAACTGAAGAAGAAATCGAAGACCCTCGTCAGGATATTGTGCAGAGATTGCTCGAGTACAAACGTTACAAAGATGCAGCCAGCATGCTCGAAGACCGCAGTCGAGAATGGCAATTACGTTTTTCTCGTCGCGTAAATGACCTGCCATCTCGTACAATCGATCAATCGCAGCAGCCTATCCAAGAAGTTGAAATGTGGGACCTGGTGAGTGCCTTTGCCAGGGTTATGCGAGATAGCGACTCTGTTCAACCCTCTGCTATTCGGTATGACGATACACCCATCGATGTTTATATGGAGCAAATCCGCCAACGGCTCACCTCCGAATCTCGCATTGCATTTACAAGCCTATTTGAAGAAGGCATGATAAAATCGCAAATGGTGGGTATCTTCTTGGCTGTACTTGAACTTATCCGTCACCATCAAGTTCAAGTGGATCAAACCGAGTTGTTTGGCGAAATTTGGATCTTGTTAGAACCAGATTCAAAACAACTTGTTGCTAGCAGCGATTAGGGTGTGCCAGATCCATACTGAGAGCATCTTGCAACGATTCGGATGCTCAAGAGTCTGCCGACTTGAAATTTCAGGATTTAGGTACTAAGCTCACGCCAAGGATGCCAATTATATTTCTGGTATCTTGCATCAACGCACCCGCCAAGAGGTACAGTGCCATCAAAGAATCGAATTGCATTGCTGATGCAGTCACTGCTGCGAAAAAACTAGCACGAGCTGTCAACAAGTTACCATTTTCTGAGCCCGTGACACATATATACAACCCACTTGAATATGCATGGGCTGCACACGAACAATATTTGACATATCTCAATCCACGTGGCGTTCGAGTCCTGCTTGTGGGCATGAATCCTGGCCCCTGGGGAATGGCACAAACGGGCGTACCGTTTGGTCAAGTGGAAGCGGTGCGTGACTGGCTGAAGATTCAAGCGAAGATTGGCCGTCCTGCCAAGGAACATCCCAAGCGTCCCATTAGCGGGTTGTCATGCAAACGTAGTGAGGTCTCTGGAGAGCGATTGTGGGGTTTGTTTCGACAACGCTTTAAAACGGCAAAAAATTTTTTTGCTGAGCATTTTGTAGCCAACTACTGCCCGCTCGTTTTCATGGAAGCAAGTAGCCGTAATCGCACTCCTGACAAACTACCCAAGGCTGAGCGTGAACCACTTGTCGCAGCCTGTGATAAGCATTTGCAGGCACTATGCAACTCGCTTGAACCTGAATGGGCTATTGGCGTGGGCGCTTATGCCGAGAAGTGCCTGGAGCGCGTGCTTGGAGACTCGAACACAAAAATTGCACGCATACTCCATCCAAGCCCCGCCAGCCCTGCAGCCAACCGAGGTTGGGCCCAGGCGGCTACGAAACAACTGATAGAATCAGGCGTGTGGAATCCGGAGTGTTGAGACACCATGGGAAATGCATAGTCTTACCTCTCTTCCCCCCTTTAGCCCTACCAGCCAATTAGCATCCTTAGATGCTTCGTGTAAACTTTGCTGCTCTGCACTCACGACGACGGCACAGGCTGATGAGTCCCCACCACTATATGGTTTAGTGAGTTGCGGCCTAGGCATGACAGCTCCATCGTCAAGAGACGTCCTTTCGCTACTGCCCGCGCTCCTCTACGATGGGTAGCTTATCTCTCCCTGAGCATCCCCCTTCACTGTCCAATCTAGCCACATGGTCGAAAACGCCCCCATAAAAACTATCAAGCATAATGGCCTGACCATCGAGGGCTATTCTCGAGCGGCTGTCCAGAGTTACTGGCGCGTCCCTGAGCTAAGTATCGGCTTTGATTTGGGAGCTCAACCTTGGTCATTTATGGGTACCGAAACCTGGTTCATCTCTCACGGCCATCTCGACCATATTGTCGCCCTCCCCGTGTATATCGCCCGCCGGAGAATGATGAAGATGGAACCGCCAACCATCTACATGCCGGAGCAAACCATCGCTCCAGCACGTGAGATCCTCCGGCAGTTCACTCGGCTTGACCGTGGCCGGATGCCCTGCGAACTGAAGCCACTCCACCCTGGCGATGAATTGGACTTATCACGCGAGTTGGTAGTTACTGTAAGTGAAATGAAACATAGTGTTCCCGCTTTGGGTTATGTGGTCTGGGAACGTCGTCGCAAGCTTAAGCCAGAATACCAGGAGCTTCGCGGCGATCAGATCAGGGATTTACGCCTAGCCGGTACGGAAGTCACGAGTGAAAAACGCCAACCAATCGTTGCCTACGCTGGCGACACAGCACCAGCGGGATTAGATAATTGTCCAGACATGTTCAAAGCGAAGGTACTCATCTGTGAAATGACCTTTGTATCCCCTGAACATCGCAAAGAAAAAATTCACAAATTCGGACACATGCATCTAGACGACTTTATTGAAAGGCGCGATAAGTTCCAAAACGAACTTATCCTTGCCAGCCATCTCAGCTCGCGCTATCATCCCAACACGGTTAAACGAATCGTCGAAAAAGCCCTGCCTGACATGCTCAACGGCCGACTAAAACTATGGTTGTAAGTGCAAGCAGGGTTTTCTTCAACGAAGCAACTATCTTTCGGACTCTCTGGCTTAATGAACTCTCTGCCCTGGCACAGATCCTTCATCAGGTGACAGGAGGTACACCTCACTGCCTCCTGGGCCGCTGGCTGCAACCATTCCTTCGCTCAACCCAAATTTCATTTTGCGCGGAGCCAAATTTGCAACACAAACAACCAGTCGGCCAACCAGCTTTTCAGGTTCGTAGGCCGCTTTGATGCCCGCAAAAACTTGGAGCGTTTTGCCGCCTCCCAAGCTGAGTTTCAGCTTCAATAATTTACGTGCATCTTCTACATGCTCTGCTTCAACAACTCGAGCAACACGGAGATCCACTTTTAAGAAATCATCAAAGCTGCATTCTTCTGTGAGCGGCTCAGCAAAAAGTGCATCACCAGTATCATTCCATGGATCACTCTGTGCTTCGCTTGGTTCCTCAACCCCCACTTCGAGTTCTTCTTTACTATCTTCAATCATTGCGTTGATATCCTTTTCTTCTATACGTTTTAACATGTGACTGAATTTTGCGATGGGCGTACCTACCAGTGGCTTCTTTGCCTGGTCCCAATGCAAGATAGGACTATTGAGTAATTCTCCAGTTTGCAGTGCCAGTTTTGGCAACACTGGCTGCAGATAAATTGCCAACTGGTAGAATAAGTTCAGTGCAACGGTACAGACGTCCTGCAGCTCGTCTTGCCGCTGACTATCCTTACGAAGTTCCCAGGGTTTGTTTTCTTCGACGAATGGGTTCGCCCGATCAGCCAATGCCATTATTTTCCGCATCGCACGACTGTAATCACAAGACTCGTAGGCTTCGGCAATTTCATCTCCCGCTGCAGCTGCTTCTTGGAATAGCCCACCATCGTGAGGATATTCAGCAGACAGACCAATATTTGCAACGAATTTTGCTGAACGGCTAGCTAGGTTGATGACTTTTCCGATCAAGTCCGTATTGACCTTTACCCTGAATTCCTCGAGCGAGAGATCGATGTCGTCGACTTTGGACGAAATCTTGGAGGCATAGAAGTAGCGCAAGTAACTTGGTTCCAAGTGATTCAGATAAGTACGCGCTTTGATGAATGTCCCTTTGCTTTTTGACATCTTTTCGCCGTCAACCGTCAGAAAACCATGGATGTGCACCTTTTCAGGAAGACTGAAGCCAGCCGTTTTTAACATGCCTGGCCAAAAAAGCGTGTGGAAATAGGTAATATCCTTGCCTATGAAATGATGGATTTCGCAATCTGACGAGCGCCACCAATCTTCTAAATTTTCGCCCGTTTTTTCACACCATTGCATTGTCGAGGCGATGTACCCAATCGGAGCGTCAAACCAGACGTACCAATAGTTTTCAGGAAAATCTGGAATTTCAAAACCGAAATAGGGTGCTGGGCGCGAGATGTCCCAATCACGCAGCGGTTCACCTAAAAAGTGTCCTTTAAGATAGTTTGCAATTTCTGGCTGCAAATGATTCCCACTTTGTGTCCACTCATTGAGAAACGCGTGCAATTGCTCCAATTCTATGAACAGATGCTTTGCCGTTCGTACTTCGGGCGGCGATCCACTCAATGTGCTGACTGGATCAATCAATTCGGCGGGAGTGTAGGTGTGTCCGCAGGATGAACAATTATCCCCCGGCTGATCGTGCGCTTTACATTTGGGGCACATGCCGCGCACAAAACGATCGGCTAAGAATGTGCCAGCTTCCACATCAAATAACTGCTCTATGTCTTTCTCAGACACGAGTCCCGCTTTGCGAATGGACTGCCAAATGGACTCGCAGAGCTGGCGATTCTCCTTGTCGTTGGTGCTACCATAGTTGTCGAAATCGATATAAAAATCTGCGAAATCTTTCTCGTGCTCGGCTTGCACTTCTGCAATGAGTTCCTCCTCAGGACGGTTTTCCTGCTGTGCACGAATCATTATTGCCGTGCCATGTGTGTCGTCGGCACACACGTAGAGACACTGGTGGCCTCGTAGCTTTTGAAATCGCACCCAGATATCGGTTTGCAAATACTCTACGAGATGCCCCAAATGAATTGGTCCATTGGCATAGGGCAATGCTGAAGTTACCAATAAGCGTCGTTTAGCCATCAGAAAGTTTCGCTTCTACAAAGGGAAGAAATAGATGTGTTCGCACCATAGATCTCAGGCAGCATTGCTAGCTAGTCCGACACCAACAAGTCGACCATTGTAGCCTCATCGCATCCTCATCGGGAACCCACGATTGGCACAAGACATGCGGCAGTCTCCTCAGACATGGACCACGCCCCAATAGATGCATTGCCAGCAAGCACCAAAGAGCAGTAACACGCTTTTTTTGCTCAACGGACCGGGGTTGGTCTTGTAAGAATTACGTAACTGAAGCAAATTATTAACTCGCTCTAACGGCTGGAGCCGTAAAAAGCAATTTGATGTGATGGTTGTTCCTCTGCTGTCGATGGAGAAAAAGGATTTTCTCCGGGTGCGGACCTGGACAGGGGGGAGCTGTCGCAAAAGAGCGACCGGGTATCCATGGAGGGAACCGATGGTCAACAATCTCGTTGCACACATACTACTACTTCTAAGTACGTCTCTTGTCCTTGATATTCGGTCTGCCACGGCCGAAGCCGTTCTGTTGGATTTCAGTTCTGCAACGTGCGGTCCGTGCTTACAAATGCGCCCCGTCATGGAGCAGCTTGCTGCTGCGGGCTATCAAATACATAAAATCGACATTCATCATGATTCTCAAACAGCAACTCGTTTCGGTGTAACCCAGGTGCCAACGTTTATTGTTTTGGTTGATGGACGAGAAATCGAACGTAAAAAAGGACTCGCTAGTTACAACGAACTAAAACAAATGATAACCCGGGCAGATCCTGGCTCCTCAGCTAGCCCCGTAGTAAACCCTATAGCGGTAGGAGCCCAACCTGTATTGGAAGCGAACAATCTAACATCTTCACAAAGTGGACGTATTGTCGAAATCCAATCTTCAAACAACCAAACTTCAGCTCCTGTCGTAAAGGCAAATCCTTCCGCGGATCTTACTGGTAGACAACGGTTAGTAACAAATGGTTCACAGCAGGATCATCGTGCAATTGTTGAAGCCACTGTGAAAATCACTATAGAAGATGCCCATGGCAAATCAACTGGCACAGGGACGATCGTTGACGCGCGCCAGGGTGAAGCATTGATTTTAACCTGTGGCCATCTTTTCCGCAGTTCTTCTGGACAGGGTCCCATCACGATCACACTGTTTCAGATGGGTTCTCAGGGCGCACAGCCCGGTGCTACGTATACTGGGCGGTTGGTTGAATACGACTTGGAACGTGACTTGGGTCTAATAAGTATTCGGCCTGATGTCGCCGTACAAGTTGCCAAGATTGCTTCAGGGCGCCAAACACTCCCTCCGGGCACACCAGTAGCCTCGGTGGGATGTAACGGAGGCCAGAACGCAACCGTTCTTGTTTCCCGGGTAACCGCCAATAATCGGTATCAAGGTCCTGGCAATATTGAAGTCGCTGGAGCACCCGTCGAAGGCCGTAGCGGAGGTGGCCTTTTCAACAAGTCCGGTGAATTAGTCGGCGTTTGTTTTGCAGCAGATCCTCAGGAGAACGAAGGGCTCTATGCGTCTCTCAGTTCGATTCAAACAAAGCTCGATGACTTGGGGCTCTCCATTGTCTACAAGTCTGCAAATACTAGTTCAACTAGAAATTCACCTGGGCCTTCCTTGCCTGCTAGAGTCACACCTGATATCTCTGATCCAGAATTTGCAGTCCGTGGACAAGAGCCCGTTCAAACTTTACCAAAAACGAACAATGGTACTGCAAGTCTACCGAAATCATTAAGCCCCGTTGAACAAGCTGCCTTGGAAGAAATCCAGCGCCGAGGTGTAAATTCCGAAGTCATTTGTATCATTCGACCTCACTCTCTCGATGGTAAAAGTGAGGTGATTACACTCAACAATGCTTCTCCTGATTTTGTTCGCCAGCTTTCTCAGCCCACGGCAAAGGCTGCGGCCGAGCATCTCTTGCGTTAAAACACAAAAAATACACGTTCTTGCGGCTGAAGAATCCCGACAATCTCTACATCGGGGGCGCTCTGCGGCAACTTTCGCTCCGCCCAACTGCAGCAAGCTCTTGTTGTAATGTAAGCTTTTAAACGCTCAAAAAGAAGAATCCCTCCGTCGAGGTTATGCAGTGACTCTATTCATCATTTTGTCATCCGTATTGAATATCATCTTGGGCTATATGCTAACAGTTTATCTCGGCAAATCTCAAGCGTCTTTTCGCAAAATCCCAATGAGTCGCCCGGCCTAAGTACCCAAACAAAAGCCTGCCCCAACAACTTCAGTTGTTCAAGAACCCGTTGCTGAAAAACGGCCAGCGGAAGTCCCGCCAACCGAAGCACCAACCTCTGAAGCAGCGCCGGCCGAAGTGCCTGAAACTCAAATTCCTCCAACCACACCCACTGCTTATTCCGATAATGAACCCGAAGCTCAGCTAGCCAAAACGGCAAACTTGCCTGACCTGCAACAGAGTCGCCAGCTGAAAATACATCTTTGGATTCGGCTCCCGAAGAATCAGTTCCTCCTATGCCAATGGATCCATCGGCAAAAGAACCAAGTGACGATTCAGCAGCAGCGGTCAGCGAGCCACCAGACATGGATCGAGCAGAAGCAACCGCATCCGATGAAACTAAAACGGAACCAATAGAAGATGACGAACTGGAATTGATTTCCCAACAAATGTTGGCTGCTGCCGAAAAAGCAGTCGATGAGGATCCCATTCCTGAAACCGCTGAACCTTCAGCCGAAGTTGTGGAATCCAAAGCACTCGAAAGCGTTGAGGCGTTTCGTGCTCAATTGGCTGGTTTACAAAACTAGCCGGAACAGACGCCCACAGCGAGCGAAGCTAACACGATTAAAAATGAGCCCCTTGATACACCTACGGATTCAAAAACGGAAGAAAGCCCGGCTCTTCTAGAAGAAAATGTGGTGGATGAAAAAGCTTCTGAAGCCAAAGCCTTAGAAGGTATCGAAGCTTGCCGCGAACAGCTGGCCAATATGCAAGGGGCCACAGCTACCGCGGCAGACGCTGCTGAAAATAGCAGTGATGAGACTGCCCCTGAAGAAGAAGAAGCGTGAAGAAATAGCCAGCCTGAAAAGAAACAGAAGCCGAAAATATTTATCTAAATAGAATCTAATCCTTTGGGCTTTTGCACCATCGAATCAAACTCTATCTGGGTTGACTTGCTATTTTCCAGCATTCCAGATTTTACGCAATCGGGGCGAAAATTGATGACGAATTCCTTCAGCTTCCAGAATTATTTCGCTAGATTCGACAACTTCTGCGTGCCGAAAGATTAGTGTTTCAATTTGACCTGCAAAAGTAAATTCAACATATTCTCCAGAAAAATCTCGCAGCAATTCAACCAAGTGTGCCAGGTTTTTGACGGGTTCATCATTCAAATGGGATACGACTTGAAAAGATGGATTCGCATAGCCTTTATTGATTGGGTGCGAAAACATGCCTGTAGGAACAATTACGAGTTGTTCGCCTGGGAATTGGGGCTTGTCCATCATTCGCGATATCAAGGGACTACGCCGGTTGGCCAGCAGTGCCAGCCAACGACTCGATCGCGTCATGCTTTGGCCAATTTCGAGAGTTGCCGTCGTGAACACTAAAGGGCCGTAAATCGCATATTCGGGATAGTCGTACATGGCTCTTGGCAATAACAATTCCATTTTATGTTCGACTGGCACTTGCACTTGAATCCGCTGCCCGTCTCGAACAATTGCTAGTTCTATGTTTCCTTCCTTCACTAGTTGAGGAATGAAGTAATGGAATCGCAAACGCAAATCGTTTCGCAGTTGGACTAATCCTTGATTGTCAATTTTATGAGGTCCTATCTTTGTAATAACGTCCCACCGCTTCAATGGATAAGAATCCTCCTTGCGATAAGGCTTTGTGATAATGACCCCGGTCGTTTCTTTTCCCAGGCTCAGTCGATTTCGCAATGCTTCATTTTCAGCAACTTGGAAACGGTCAAATAATTTGGGTTTTCCTTGATACGATCCGTCTGCAATATCTCGCAGGAACATCCGTATTTCCTGGGCTGGAATCAGATATCCGATATTATCTGCGTCGCGAATTCCGCTGAACACGAGCCCAACTATCTTATCTTCAACGACGGCAGGTCCACCGCTATTTCCCGGATTAAGAGCTGCATCAACCTGAATGCGTGTTCCGGAATCTCCAAAGTAATAGCGACTGAATTCAATACGTGAAACAATACCCTCGGTTACCGACAAGTCATCACCACCAATCGGAAATCCATAGACATTGACTGTATCCTTCGTACTTGGAAGTTCATCCGACAACTGCAGTGCAGATTGTTCTGCAAGAACTTCTGGATCTTTAATTTTCAACAGAGCCAAATCTATCCCTGGTGCGATTGCTACAATCTCTGCCGCATATTTTTCGGTGGTTGAATTAGGCTGCACGTAGATTTGGCTGGCAAAACGCACTACATGCGCATTCGTCAATACGTGCAAACCATCTACATCAACAATGACACCAGAACCACCCGATTTCGTTGGACTTGATTTTGCCCAGGGACGTTGATAGTCGGGCGCGAGCTGTGTCGATTGGATTTTCACAACAGCATCTCGAATCGGATCTTCTGCAAGAAGTCGTTCTACACAAAGCATCCACAAACCGAGAAGGAATAAGATCAAAACCTGGTATCTTTGCATCGCGTAATTCTTTCCTTGCTATTACCAACCGCACTGAGCAGATGAACATATACCAGCATACGGTGAGCTTGGCTGGCTGACCACCGACTTATCGGGCATCCAAGCCATACGACCTGCATCATGTGCAGTTCTGTTCCAATCCGTGCTAACAACCATTTGCCTACAGAATGTCCTGGCAATGGGTCGATTCAGGATGCATAGGCAGTGATTTTGAAGAGTCGCTCCCATCACTTAGATGCTGATTATTAATCCATGTGTTTTCCACGTAACAGGAAAAACACTAGAACCGGTTTCAAAACACACATATAGCTACGAATGGGGAATAGGAGTTTTTGAAACCGGTTCTAGGAGCTTTTGCAAGGAGATGCTTCTCATGCGCCAGATTTTAACCGTTGTTTTACCAGTTCATAATGGTGAACGTTTATTGCGCATCGCCATTATGGATTTATTGGAGTTGGCCCATGAAATAAGTTCCCCAATTGAGGTGGTAATCGTTGACGACGGATCAACGGACGAGACCTACGAAACAGCCTGCGAAATGTCTCGCATGTATCCACAACTCAAGGTATTACGACAACCGGTTCGGAAAGGGCTTCCTGCCGCTTTAGCTTTGGTTGCGAATCACATTTCACCAGAAGTTGTTGTCGTTCATGATGGCATATCCGCAATCGATGCCCATGAACTTAAACGCCTGTTGGCTGATGATCCACAAGGTCTGGGTACAAAAGAAAAACCGCTTATTCGCAATGCAGAATCCATCGACTCCGTTGGCTCACGTCGTTTCGGATCACTGCGCACATTACAAGAAAATATGGAAAAAGTTCATCGTCGAGTTATTGGCTTCTCGTGGATTCGTCTAGAAAAACCTTTGGTACCACGCCGTTCTCGAACGAGTGTTAGTCCGACACTTTCTTAAGCGATAAACCTGACACACTAGAGCCCATTTCACTCTCCCTTGTTGCGTCAAGTTTCCCGAAGAATTCGACCTGTTAACCAGGTAACGAAACTGGTTCTTAGCAGTTACTCGATTGATTCCAAGATCGCATTCATGCGACTCTGAATAGATATCCTTGTGACTAAGGAGCCTATCCATTTGCCTCCGTTCCATTCGGACCTTACTACTACTCTCGGAACACCTCAGAGGGCATTCCCTACAGGATTCTTGAATAGTCTCTAAGTGCGCATCCAAACTATCCAAGCGTGCTTCTTAATTATGACATCTTTAATTATGACATCTTTAATTATGTTATCTTTAATTATAATATCTTTGTCTGTCGCCTTTCATTCTATCATCAATAACACGATATCTTTAATGCACACGCACAATTTGTGTGCGTATCGATTGCGTGATAACCTGTTGCTAGGTAATATCCGCAAAAGCAAGAAACAAGGAGGAGATACTCTTGCAATGACGATTGACGATGTTTAACATTCTTTGCGTGAGACATTGATTGGTTATTACAAACCTTTTATTGAATCACGGTGGATTGAGACAAGAAGTTTTTTTGACTGTTATCCGTGGGCAGACCTTTCTCGGCTGGTAGGTTTGGTAATAGTCAGCAAGCTGTAGCTAATGGGCACTGATGCCGAATGCTGCATTGTAAAATCTTTTCGTTAACCAGCTTTTTCTAAGGACTGATATCGGAACCAGTTCTAGGCTTGCGTGAATGATCACGGAGCAAAACGAGCAAATGTCATCTCTTCAAAATAGCTCGCCGGCAGTTAATTGGAACTCTGCCGAGACAATGGAGGATTTAAGGATGAGTACTGTAGACTACAATTACGAGTCAAATAGTGTAGGTATCCCACAACACACAACACCTGTCAGCAATAGTCCAACGAGGAAAAGCCCTGTTGCTCTGCAACGGATTCGTGAGGTGCGGCAACAACAAGGAGTCTCCTTGCGATCCATTTCTCGTCGACTGAATCTCACGATTCAGGAGATTCGTGAGCACGAGGATCCCCAAACTGATTTGAGCATCTCCGACTTGCTAAAATGGCAACAAGTCTTGGAGGTGCCCCTAGTGGATTTGCTGATTGATTCTGAGGGACCGCTCTCCGAACCAGTCCACAATCGTGCTTGCATGCTACGGATCATGAAAACCGCCAGAGCCATGCAAGAGACCGCACACGAATGTGGTGCTAAGCGCCTGGCAAATATGTTAATTAGTCAACTCGTGCAAATAATGCCAGAGCTTGCAGATGTGTCTGCATGGCACAGTGTAGGGCAACGGCGGAGCCAAGACGAAGTGGGGCGAATCGTAGAAAGATCGATACCTGACAACTTCTTTAATGATCCTCCAAGTTAAGCACCGACTTGAATCGTCTTGAATGCATTGAGGTCCAAGCCAACGCTCACGATGCGCGAGACGCCATCTGAGCGTTGGTTTTTTGGTGCCTCTTGTACTGCCACTTATGCCATTCTCTTTGCGCCAATGAGACGATCACCACCGTCATTATCAGCAACCCTAGTGCACTAGGCCGTAGGAGTAACCAATAAAACAATCCGGCAGCAAAAGTCAGACCATAAAGATTCTTCTTCAACTTTCTGTACCATAATATGATGTGCTGAAATCGCAACAAGCAGGCAATGCCTATGCTCACTAAGAGCAAGGTAGCTAACCACTTCCATAAATTTTTAAATCCTGATCTACGAGTTGGCAGGACTAGTTTCCCCTCAGCATTACTTCGATAATAAGATTCTACTGGATTCGGCAAAGCAGATAGAATCGGAGGGAATACGGGTCGGTGAATGGGCTTGTCCACCGATTCTGCAAGGTTGGGATTTGTTGTCTTAAAGCGTTCATTCAACCCCGAAATTGTTTTGTGTTCTGTGCCATTGCCTAAATACCTGGACCAGTGAGAGTACCAAGCTTGCCCTTCTGCGAACGGCAGTTCCAGCAGCCTGGAACTAGCATCAATAATTGTCAGTTTGCGGAAATCTGAAAGGCTATTACTAAATTGGGATGCTGTGATTTTTTGTCCCTTCCTTGGATTGCCCACTTGCGAATCACCTGGCCAACGAATGCGCCATAGAGCTTTCCTGCATGGCAATTTTTTATTCTTGATAACGATTGTTGGAGGCCGTATCTGGAATTCTGATTTAGAGGTTTTGTCTACTAACTTTACTGCATAAGCAATGCTAACTTTTCTTGGCACAAACGCTGGTCCCAAGGGGATCGTCCAGCCTCCATCCGAAGTTGGTTTGCGATAAATATCTTGATCCCCTACCTGCAAGTGCAACAATTGCGATTGGCGTGGCAACCAGAGAGTGCAATGCGTTGCGCTGCCTGGCTGCACAGCCATTTCAACCGTAGCAGTAAGTGCACCATTTCGGTCTACAACACCCTGCAGAACAGCATACCTGACTGCCGCATTGCGAAATACGCTCCTTTGCGATCGCAACTTGGCAAAAAAGGTCTCTTGAACCACTTGAAAAGATTCAGCATCAAGCTGTGCACCAACTAAATCACGCAATTCTTCTGTAAGTGGCAGCTTATGCAGGCCATTTTTATATTGCCAGTTTGCTTTCTCCCCATCAACTTGAGTTGGCAATAGAACAAATCTCTCGGAACTCTCCGCTCCAATGATATTTAGATCAGGGAACTCAAGACGCCGGTCTACAGGGATTTTTAGTGTGCCAGATAAACGAAAATGCATGTGTTGTTTTTCCCGAAGTGGTTCGGAAAGAAAAATCGTGATCTGTCGCCCAGAATCAGATTCGTTGATTTCACCGACAAACCCTGCTCCTTCAGGAAATAATTGGAAATTCTCCTGGAAGTTATCAGGGACTGTTAATCGTAATTGATCAAGGACACCTGATTGAGACTGGACGAGAGCGTATAAAGTTGCTTTCCAGGATGCTTCTTTAGAAGTAAGAGCAATGCAACTATTTACTGTAAATAGGTTTGGATTACTGACTACCCTCAGCGCCCCATACTTACTAAGGTCTGCTGTACGCCAAATGAATTGCCCCACCAATATATCAGAACTAACACGCGTCATATTATGCTGTGCAACCACTTGGGGTACCTTTTCGGGATCTGCCCAATGCACTAGCACCTCTTTAGTGCGGTACAAATTCAAGCGCACTAAATTACGCTCCGAACCAATCAAGCCAATATTCGGCAAATGAAACTCGCCAGGTATCTCAAATTTCTGTGTGCCATGTACTGTAAGCAGATGTGGCTCTGAGAGAGGTCGACCAAGAAAAATAACAACTTTTGATTTACCTTCACGACTCCAGCGCATGGGTATGGACTCTTTATCCTGCTGTGTTTGCAAGGAAATCGAGTCGAGTGAAAAATTTGATGGAATTGTCATGCGGTGCATTAGCAAGTTGCCGGTAATCCCATCGACTGAAGCTTCGTATTGAAGAGTTACTTTCTTAAGTTGAAAATGAAGCTTCATTGTCTGTTGTACAGAGAAAGTCTTGGGAGCCGGCCATAGACGGAGAGACCATTTCGGATCTTGCTTTTCTAGCGAATACGCATTCAAAGGGCGAACCTCACTGGCATCCCATGCTTCTGAAAACTCACTTGGGGTAATGCTGCGCAAATTTTCGTGCGCACTCTCGTCATACGAAAGGTTCGATGCTACTGAAACTGCAAATAAATTACGAGTTGGCATATTGTTTACTACTTTGACACTAGGAAAGAAAACACGTCCGAGTGATACGCTACGCTGCAACTCAAAGTGAAGAGGTATTCGCAAATTAGCACCCAGATCCTCTTTTAAAACCAACAGGAGGGTATCGTTCTTATTACCCAACGGAGTAATACTTACCAACGGCGATTCCACTTCGGGTGGCAATACTTTTAAGTAGGGTGATTTCTGCACCACCAGAGAATGGGGGGCTGTCCGGGATGTATCAACTAGCAATTGAACATCAAGCCGAGAGTTGGTTGACGTAATGTGTAGCCAAGAGAGTTGCTCGATATTACCCGACCAGGAAGACTCTTGGATTTCTGGGGAATTCGTCCATCCGATTTTAAGTTCTTTTTGTGATGGGATCATAACTTTCAAGTTGCCATCCCGTACACTTTGCGATACTTCTGTCATTCCCGCCATTTGTAGGTCCTTGATTTCTGATGGCACCGACAAATGAATACTGGATTTTGGAACAGGTGGTATTTGCATGTTCAGCAAAGATTGCTGTGATTGTTGCAAAATCTTTGGCTCGAAAACGACATCTAATTGATGGATGCCCTTATGACCCAATCGGACCTGGCAGCCGTTCCCCTTAGACTGCCATCTCAACTTGACTGGCATACCGTTTAAGCGGTGAGAACCAGCCAGCCATTTTGCCTGGCTAAAATTCAGAGGTAAATCTAATACTCCCGCATCTTTAAAACTTTCAACTGTCAAAGAAAGTGTCCAAGAAGCCAAATCCTTGGATTGGTCTAAATTGACATGCGTATGCCGTGGAATGGCACCTCGATATTCGGCAGTCAGAATAACCGCGGTAGCACCAAAGTGCGTGTTTTGGCTGGCTAAACCATTTAGATTTTTAAAAAACGATTCGTCAATAAATAAATCTTTACCCTGCACCATTCCTTTCGCATCTATAGGTATCATGACAAGTGGTAATTCTTTATCCTCTGCCCTCATATCGATTTGTGCTTCTTGACCACCCTGCAAGTCGCGCATGTCCACTGCTTGCGCATAGACTTGCCGTGCTGGAAGGGAAAGTAAAATTGAGGTCAAGAGAAGCATGCCTATCGAGGGCCCAGGAGATCGCATCAAGCTACCGCCTGAATACTTTTGTAAAACTTTTTTCCAGATGATTTGAAATACAACCGCTGACAACATGCCCAAAAAAACAGCCTGTGAAATATCAAGCCAACGCGGTGCAATTACGAGACATATGGCTGCACTTAGAAAAATCAAGGACATCAACCCTGCTCGATAATACATAAACAGGAAACTTCCAAAAACTACTGCCAATAACCAAACGGAATACCAAAGAGATCGCTGCACAAAGGCACGATAAATCGTTAAGGAAGGTGGTTTATTTACAAATTCAACTGTCCAAGCATTCCGACTCATATCTACCAGAGATTCTTGTGCCATCAGGTCCCCTGGTGGATTCTCTGGTAAGGAAGAATTCGCCCATAATCCTATTGGTAAGATCGACGTGCCGCTGCGTTCGAGATTCCTAAAAAAAATTCTATTTAATCCATCTGTTTTGGCTAGATAAACACCTGGCGTTGAAGTTGCATGCAATTCCTGGCGCCAGTGTGCCACACGTTCTTGACTGGTCAAGACAACAGCATCACGGCATGCAATAAATGCCAATCCACTTCGTGACAACAAGGAGACTTGTGTATCTGTCATGATGTTTGCAGACTGCTTTCCCTTTTGTTCTGACATAATTCCCGGGATGCTATTTGGAAGAACACTAAGCTTTGTCGCGGCTATCTCATCCACTTTCAAGATTGTTTCAATTTGCAATTGGCCAGACAGATAAAGCAACAATTCTCCCCAGGTGGTTGTATCCTGGGCGGACAAGTGCGCAGCAACTTCATGAGCCAATTGCTCTGCCACGCGTTTTGTTCCTTTAATATCCAAAGGTGTGGACCAAAGTGTCTTCCAGTCATTAGCACGAACTGGGCTAAAGATTCTATCCGCAGAATGTCGTGACAAAGGACCAAAGAGCCTGCTCCACCAATGATGATCCTGACTCGGATATGCTAAATCTTCGTCGATGACATATTGCTGTGGGGTCCACAATGTCCATCGACTGAGATAGACGGGGAAAGAACATTCGGGTAGAGAGAGCTGGATTGTAGCCGACTGTCCCAATGCGGGACCTTGTGTGATGTATTTAATAACCAATGTTTGCCAAGCTGCAGGATCGTTTATTCGAAATTGACAACGGCGTTTGTCTATCAATACTTCATCGGGAGTGTACTGCTTGCCATGTACCCAAACTTCGTCCAGCTTGGCACCTTCAGGAATGAGAAAGTGTGCTGTTTCTGCTCCGGCATTTTCTAATAGAAAAGAGGCGACCAGAATAACAGTGCCATCCGGAGACTGGAGCGAGTTGTAGTCGGCCCGCCATGCTACCAATGCGGAGGAAAACGTTTTCAAAGAGTCTCTTGGTAACAACTGCACCAAAGTGAGTTGATGCCCGGGGGCCTGGCGTTGCGGTTCCTCAGAGTTCATATGATAGCAACCCAATATGGGTGGCAAACCTGCTTCCTCCTTATTCACAAAAGATCCAATGGCGGGTTGCCAACCTGAATCAAGTACACCTACCTGATCCGACACCCCACGCAATTCTATCTGTCCTTGCCACAATGCAGCTTCGGGCAACTGTAATAAATTGCATGGCAATGACTCTTGACTGGGAATCGAGTACTTCGCTTGAAGTCGAAATGGCTTTTCTAAGGCTATTGGAAGTCGGAGTGTGTAGGCAGTATGCTGACGGGCATTCGAGTTAAATTGTCCTTGGTGCGTAATCTCTTCTACCGCTACGACTCCCGGCACTCCAGGTATTTCCCAATCTAAAGTTTCCGGAAATTTTTTATCCGACTGGACAACAATTTCGGATACGCTTCCCGTTTGAGGCCTGCAATCGATTTGATATTGATGCATGGTGACGTCAGGCATAACACTGACTGAAATATTAATATCTGCATCATAAATACTTAAATGTGATCGCAACTGAATCGTATCCGCATCGTCCATTCCAGTGATATCCACTAAAACGCCTTTGGTTACATCCTGCAAAAGGGCTGCCTCTTCCTCAGGCAAATCATCTTTATTTATCCCTACTGCAATCAGTCGATCGTGCAATTCTTTCTGTTCTCCTTGACGGTTCGCAAGGAGAAGAAGTTCGCGTTTAACATCTGCTTGAAGGATACGTAATATTTTAAGCTGACCTACTTTTACTGAGTTGGAAATCTCTGCTTTCGAAGCATTCGCTTTCACAAATAACTTTAAGGGATCCTTCGCTGCTAAGGGACGTGAAAGTTGAATACGTAATATTTCCCTGTCACCCTTCTGATAAGTATGCCATTCTTGAAGAGTGCCCTGAGGAATAGTCTCAATCGAATCAAGGGACCAACCTGCTGCAATCTCCGCTTCGACCTGAAAAATCCCTGAACCACTCCCTGACAGCGAAAGCCCTGTTCTCGCTGATAGGTACTGAGGTTCCCAGGTTGCTGCCGTTGCCATCCGGACTTGGAGTTGGGATTGGCGATGCACTACATCTAACACCAAGAATGAGTGATTGGACCACTCCTGCAATCGGTAGACTTCTCCAGACTCAACCGTGAGTCCAACTATGTGTTGCAACGCTGCATCTGTTGGCACCAAAGATCGAACCTCTAGCTCAGGTGCCACCAATAAGCTCGTAGTACCTTCTGTCCAGGATACGTTCAGGGGACGAAGTCTTGGTAAAGTCCAAGAGCCATCTGTTTTAAGCCGTGCAAAACACTTCACCTCAATTTGTTGTGGCTGTGACGATGGAGGTCGGCGGAGCAAGAGTACCGATTTATTCAATTCTCCCGAAAGCGTCTCCCAGTCTGACGCTACTTGATCTACAGACGCGCTAACAATCTGAGTTTCTTCTGGCAGTGAAAAACGCAACTCACTTTCAGTTGAACTCGCTTCTAGCACAAATTGCGTAACGATCGTCACACCGCTTGTCTCGAGATGATAAGATGTTGATTGACTCGTACGAGGAAGCTTCTTGCTCAGAACCCTAGATGTAGGACTTGCAATCGTTAATTGATGTGCTGTCGCTGGAGAGAGATTAAACGACCAGAGCTTATCTCCTTCAGGCGTCAGTTTAGCGTCAAGCAATTCACCTGGACTGAAAATTGCCGTTTTCTCCGGGGGAAGTTTCAGATTGAATATTTGTGGTACAACGGATGGAGTCTTCAGCAAAAATTTGGTTTTCCCGAGGTCCTTGTCTTGCGCATACCAAGACCCTTCGACCAACAATTGCCCAGACTGTTGGACGAGAACCCCTGTTTCATTTCGCTCTGGACTCCAATTCCATAAACCTATTTTTGCATCCTGGTCGTATATCTTGCCATGAGGAATGTCATGCTTCCAATGTGCTGAAGTTATCGTAAGATTGAATGGTTCAAGTGAAAGTACTTGTTCTGCAATGCCCGGCAACTCAACATGGTAGGTAGCCGAACCTTTAAGCTGCCCTTTCGTTTCCAGACTGGCCAGGTAAGTCGCATTACGAATTCGTACTTTCTGTTCTAAAGACGTATTTTGCAGGCGTACTTTGCCTATAAGATCTTCAAACTTTTGCCTTGGGATCGGAAAGTACCGAGATTTACCGATAGGCCAAAGATCAGGTGTGTCTGCAGGAACGAACACACGACGGTACTCATCTATTTGGCTGAGGCACGGGTTACAGCAAGCAAAAGCCACCAGACAAAATAACTGAACTCGAAACATTCGCCCAAGGAATAGCTCGTTATTCATCCCTGTTCACCTACCTGCATCGAACTCTCACGTTTGGCAGTTGAGCCACCCTGCTTTTCAAGGGGGGCTGTGACTTCCGCTTGACTCCACGATTCGGTTGCAGCTGTCGACACCGTCACCGAATCCAAAGCTGATGCGGAATCTCGACCAGGTGCTGTGGTCAGCTTCCGAAGTACTCCCGTAAGGAGTGTCATCATGCCTCCCCAGAAGATGACCTGTATGACAAGTAGCGAAATTTCTGGGTAGATAAACACCTGCACAAAGAGCACCAAAGCTAGTATTAGCCAAAATTCTTTCCTTAGTAATAGCTTGGTATAAAGACATAGGAGCCCTACACCAAAAGCCAACAGCGTGCTACCCAGGACAACCCATGAACGCTGAAGAATCAAAATCTCAATTTCAGCCGTTTGTTGAAACGACTGAAACAAGTATTGATTCATGGATTCTGGCGGGGGAGGCATCGATGCAGCTCCCGTGAGTCGTTCCAGATCAGCCTGATACATATTAGGATGCCTTCCCCAGTGATAATCCTTCCATCCCAGCCAATAGTCACCGGTGAATTTCTCTGGTTCCCTCGCAATATGCCAATGCGATGGTAAAATGAGTTGCCAATAAACTGGGGTCTTCGATGAACGGCTTTCTAATATCGGCAACCGCATCAACAAGCTTTCCCAGTCCGAAAGTCTTACCGAACTTTGATAGCGAATTTCGAGTGTCTGACTACGGTGGGCGCTGTCTTCGAGCACACCTATCGACAAGCGATTTCCTGGCAGGACTTCAAACGCTGCTGGGGTCCCTTCCAACAAAACCTCCAACGCATTGACATCAATGGGTCCAGGCAATTGAACGAATGCGTAAGGATGAGGTGATCGGAAACGAAAAACAGCTCGTACCTGCTGGAGATCCGTCACGATCCAATTCTGTAGCCAAGCACGTTCTAAAGTAGCAAGTTCAGGTGCTTCTTCGGGATCTAGTTGCAAATGAATCGGCAGTACAGTAGGGCTTTGTTCAGAGTGAAGCTGTACCCACTCATCCTCAGTACTCGAGTAAAGCCAATCCTCCCCGGCAGCAAGCTGATTAAGACTAACGTGTAATGGTTGGTCATAAAATAGTTTTACGAGGTGACCTTGGACTGGCAAATCAGGTGCGGCCAACGGAAAACTCACTGGAAGTAACGTATTATTCGTCAACAGCGGTGAAGGAATATCATACGCTAACCCAATTTTGAAATTCCCCTTCTGAGGACTAGGCAAAGCAACTATCAATCTTTTAGCTTCTAAATCTGGTGCCAGGAAATCGCTTGTCAAATCTTCTTGGCTGTCTATTTCCAAACCATACTCAACATCCTCTCCATCAAGCTGAATGACGAGCGAATCATTAAGCCAAATTTCATTCGGCACGTGAATCAGCAACCGCGAAACAGAGCGGTATTTTACTTGATAATCTATTTCTTGAGAAACATGAATGAGATCTGATGCAATCTTTATTTCCGTATTAACATCTGCAAAAACTTCTCGTTCTCTCTGTGTAATAACTGTGGATAATTTTGGGGCGGATTGGTAAGTTCGGAATGCAAGGTTATTTACCAAATCCCCTCGTTTCTCCGAGGCATCTAAAGAGTGTGAATCCTGTGACTCTTGGAAGGTGGATTGCTCATCAAAGGCCATACGACTCAAGCCATCGCTGGAAGTCAACCTGGGAGTCACTTGCAAAGCAGGTTCGCACTCAACCTCGAGCAAGCCATCAGCAACAAATACTCCAAGGGGTTCGGGTAGCTCAAATGTATTCGATCCCAACTGAATCTCTTTATGAGCAACAAAATTCAGGCGTACGCGGGAAGTGTCTGAATTGAGCAACGGTAAATTAAGTAGACCTTTATCAGAAATTGTTTTGAGTTCCTGGTTGATCGTCCCTCCCGATTCAAGAGGATCGTCGGTGAGCCTCCAACCATGCATATCGATTCGNAAGAAAAATGTACTTGTACCGGTTAATTGATAGTCGAATTCAACTTGAAGCCTGGCTTCTCCCGACTCAACAGACAAATCGTATTCAATCGCCATCTCATACTGAGGATGTACGGTGACCCGTTGTTGCCGGGGGAGTATGTGAACTGCTAGTTCCCACGGGAATTGAGAATAAGAAAAACGGGCTATCGTTTTAATCTTGGAATCNTGCTCATTCTGCTCTACCAAAGGAATCTGATCCAAACTTCCAGTCAAATCAAAATAAGCTTGAAGCGGATCCTCGATTTGCAGGTCCAGTGTGCCCGATTGACGATAAGCATCAAGTACCTCAAAACCACTGACGAAACAAGCGAATTGTCGTTGCTCCTCAACAATTGTCTGTTCTGCGATCAATTGCACCTCCCAAGGGAGAGTACTTGAAAGTTTGGAATCCTCTGATTCTGGATCAGGAATACTTATTTCAACGACCGAGCGATTGTTTTGTGGATCCGCAACTACAGGATCGATACGATACTTTGTGCTCTTCAAATCAGAAACGAGCTTACTGCCTGCAGGCAACTGAACACGCACATGATCGAGAGGTGCACCAAAGCTATCGATTTTGAGATTGATCTCATACCGAATAGAACGACGTGCTATGCGAACCGACTGCTGGCCTGTCGCCTCAATTACCAGGTTGCTTTTCGATTTTTTTGCCTTAGGGATTTTCCATTGGAGACGCATAGGGGTGACCGGACCGGCAACCTGAATGNGTGTTCCTTTGTCGTCATTTGTGATCGACTCAATATTCATTCCCAAGGGCGTTTGAATCTGCTCCGCCAATGTAGGAATCTGGAGTGCTAAGCTTGAATTTGTTGTTCGTGGTACTGAAAGTTCCAAACTGGGATCGCCATCGGTCACAGCTAATCGGTGCAAACCTGCCAGCAGCAGACGACGCTGACTCCCTGGTTGTCCCTTGAGCCATAAAATATAGGATTGGCGCTTACCATCGTATACGACACATTCCCCCTCCAATGCATTCTCAATTTCGAAATTCTGGACAACCAATCCTGACATTTGCAANGGTATTTCCATCCAGCCATCGGCCTGTGTCAACACTTGCACTTCGACTTCTAGATGAACCCGTGTCTTCTCCACGACTCCTTGAACATCCAATGACTTAAAAACATATTGCGGAGGAGATAGATTGGTTGCCTCGTCCTGTTGTTGCCATGTTTTCAAGAAGTCTTCGTAACGAAAACCTAGCACCATCCTTAATTTCCCATCTTCGTCCGGAAGCATAAAAACGTCTGGACCCGCCGGAGAAGAACTCTGGGAAGGATTTAAGGGGGACAGCCGTTGTTGAGATACTTGTTGAGGGTCCGTCTTGAAAGACTTCAACAACAACTTTAGTTGCTCACTAAATCTCGATGCATCACTTGGTTTCTTTTCAACATCTGTAGGCGATTTCTCGACTGATTGTATTTTTCTTTCCGTAATCGTTTCCACATCTTGGGCGCGCACATTGCAACTAGACGTATGGAACGCCAGCATAAACATGCAAAAAAAATGGCAACAAGCGAGACGCACGGATAAATTTCGTCAGCTGGATGGGGTTGAACTTTCCGCCAGATTTAGCCGGCAGGATGCCGAGCCCGGGAATGGGAGGAGATGACAGCGAAGACCCTCTTATTGTACGCAACCAACAGCCGCGCTAANAGCTTTCGCTGAAACTCCNAGTAAAAAGTCCNGGTATTTCATCCATTCTGCCGTTAGCGGATAACACGAAACAGATGNCCCTAAGCCGATGATCCTATGCGGATAAAAAGCCGGTAATACGTGGAAGTAGCTCCTGATGCAGTGTTTCACTGGATGCCACACAGTAATTTCCGTCGGCTACCTGGTATTCTCCACCCCTNCAAGCTGAAGCGACCCCCCCCGATTCTCGAACCAGCAAAATCCCCGCAGCAGAGTCCCACGGGTAAATTTGATGAGCCCAATGGGCATCCAAGCGGCCACAGGCGACATAGGCTAAATTCAGTGCTGCTGACCCAGTTCGTCGTACTGCACGGCATCGAGGAGCAACTTCTAAAAAGGCGGTTAAATCGGGTGAGTTCTCTGACAAATCGGGCGGAAAGCTCACCGCNACCAGGGATTCTCCTAGCGATTCAGTACTGCTTACCTGAATCGGCTGCCCATTCAGAAAACTCCCCTGCCCCTGAACGGCCGAGAAGCACTCCCCCTTGAGGGGGTCAAGAATCATCCCTACCTGAAGTTTGCCCTCCTGCAGCAATGCTATAGAGACTGCAAAACAAGGGAAATCATGAACATAGTTGGTCGTTCCGTCCAAAGGATCCACTACCCAACAAAAAGGTTGATCAAGCTGCCTGAGATCTGGGCTTTCCTCACCTAAAAAGCCATGATCCGGGTATTTTCCCAGTAAAATAGCCTGTATGGCTCCTTGTGAAGCCAGATCCGCATCCGTCACAAAGTCACGTGCGGCTTTGTTTTGGGCTGAAAATCGGCCTCTCCAGGCAAGCAACTCCTTTGCCCCTGCCTCAGCAGCCTGCCGGCAAATCGCCACAAAGTTATCCTGATCTGGCATTTTTTTATCTTTATTTCGACGCTAAAAAATTGGTCTTGAAGCCCTAAAGTGAAGTTTACCAACTGTTAACGGCAAATCGAAGTATGCCCAACATAACTAGTTTTGGATTTTCCACAAAAGTCTCCGGACAAAAAGCTAGACACGAGAACTTGAATGAGTAGAATTCTTAATAAGAACTTAAAGGATGGGTTGGAGGGTTCACTGGCATNCCCGATCGCAGATTTGCGAGTGGCAATTGCCTAATATCTATTATCCCCCCCACAGTAGACACTTCGGCCTCTTCTCTGTTCCGGCCCCGTCGCGACACCTCGGTGTTCGACGGGGTTTTTTTTATGGTTTTTTTATGAGTATGATTACATTTTTTGTGATCACTTTATTTTTTAAATGAAAGCTCTAGGGGGCCAGATACAAAGAATTCTCGAGACGGGGATTTTTGATTTCTGAGATTGGCAACTTTCGCTGTTAAGAATCAACGGATTTAATAGCAAAACATTCACAGAACCAAACTGTAAATAGTGGGGNAAAATCTTGGCATCGCAACCTTGGCTACTCCAAAACGAAGTGGCCACTCTGCATATTGAGGGATTAACCGGAGAGCTAAGAACGGCTCATCTTGCAACGGGCATCAGTGCATTTACGTGGAACCACTTGCCCTTTAGCGGACATCTACTCGGTGTGACGGTCCAAACCACTGCCACGAAATCCGATCCCACGGAAGCCCCATCACTGGGAGATAATCGATGCCATAGCGCATTTGTGCGCGGCGCCGATTTCATTGCAACCTTGACACCAAATTCAGGTCAAAGTGATCAACAACCTTTTTTGAGCCAGGTGTACTGGCGAGCTGTGGCCCAAGAAGATTCAATGATCTTGCTGGACACTATTATTTCAGTGCATACCGAACAGCTCGAAAGTATGCCGCTAATCAATGTTTGCACACAACTTGAGAGCGATGAAGTGTGGCTCCTTGATGTTAAGGAGGGAGAAAAATATTCAACCGATCTCCTGACATCCCTTCATATGCCAAAAACGATCGCCCAGAGACCCGTCTGCGCTGTTATGCGAGGACTGGCGAACGATTGGAGCTATGCTGAAATGACGCACCCTGAAGACCTTGGAATTTGTCAAATCCAATTAACGAAATCAGGTTGTCCTATTGTACAGAGACAATTTGGCGGACAAATGCTCGAAAAAGGAGTCATACGTCGCATACGAATACGTGGCGTTTTCTTACCACGTAATCATGACTTGGAATTGGCAGCCCGCTGTTTTGCTTCAATGGCAGCGGAATCACCACCTCTAACGACTTAAGTTGCCTTGCGCAATACTGGTTTTGGAATCTCGTGCGTGGAACCAGGACCCGATTCTTGGCTGAGCTGATTGATGAGCACTCCTGTAGGACTGGTAAGATCGGCCGCGGAGATCAATTCTGCCAAACCAGCGCCTGCTAACGTCGGGCCAGATATATAGCGACCAGGATTAATCCATTCGTCCATTACCTCTCGCGAAACACCAAACAGGTCGGCCAACAGAGCATCCATGTCTTTTTCTAGCTGGCCAAAATGACGTGCCCATTCGGCAGCTTCTGCCAAACCTACATTCTCCTCGCTTTGCCATTTCATTGGGTGAAATAGTAACACACTATAGGCCGTTACCAGTCGGCGATGGCATGCTGCAAATGGCCAAAGTGCAGCTGATGAACACTCTCCTGTCACAATGCCCGTAGCACGCAAGCCACGCATGCGAATGAGTGTCATGAGAGACATTGAGCAATAGGGACTCCCTCCCGGAGAATCAAAGTAGAGGGTGCATTCTCCTCCTGGCTCTACATCCAACAAACGATCTGTAAGTTCTGATTCATGCTCTGTCAAATCCCCTGTAATCGCTATTTCGGGAACGCTATCGTCTTTGTGATGCTGAGTCATTTAACCAAGAACCTATGAGTTTCAACGAGCTATAAAATTATGCGATTGAAAAATAAAATTGTAATAATCGTGTAAGAAGTTAAATAAATCCGCTGGTGACCACAAGGTTTACTCTTTCAAGATTGCTTGGCTGCAACACCTGAGCTGAATCTTCTTCGAAAAGAAAGTCTGGCAATTTACTTCGTCCTGGTTAAGAAGTCGCCATTCCCCCCTAGACTATCTCCACTTGACAAATACGAATAGGCAAGATTTATCGGATACTCTCTTTTATAAGCACCATTATAGAGGTAAAAGGGGGACTTTACCAGTTTTTGGTCCAACTTGATTGCCGAAAATAAGTTACAAAAGTCTTACAATCGCTACAAAACTGCTAGCGCGATTCCGTATTACCCTGTGCCAGCTGGCCAGGGGTTCTTCTGGAAAAGTGAAATTGATCTATGGGCTACCGAAGCTTACAGCAATGTGTTGCTGATCTTGAAAAAAATGGCGATCTGATACGTATTCACGAATTGATTGATCCCAAGCTCGAAGCAGCAGCCATTCAACGTCGTGTCTTTGCCTCAAAAGGCCCGGCAATTCTCTTTACCAATGTTCGCGGTTGTGCCTTTCCGATGGTCAGTAATCTATTCGGTACTAGGGACCGTGTTCGGTATATGTTTCGCGACGGTTTAGATGCCGTGCGACAACTCGTCGAGCTGCGTTCGCAACCCAAGAATTTCATCAAAAAACCCTGGCGTTTTCTTGGTGCTTCGCGCAGTGCGTTTACGATGTTGCCCGCAAAGGTCCGTCGTGGCCCCGTTTTATCACAGCAAACCACCACGAGTCATTTACCTCAACTTCAAAGTTGGCCCGCAGATGGCGGACCTTTTATTACCTTGCCGCAAGTTTATACAGAAAATGTCGACAAACCCGGCATACGTCACTCGAACCTCGGTATGTACCGTATTCAATTGGCCGGTGATTCGTACAAGGTTGATGACGAGGTAGGCTTGCATTATCAGATCCATCGCTCGATTGGTGTCCATCATGCGGCAGCTATGCGAGCAGGCAAACCTTTCCGGGTCAATATTTTTATTGGTGGTCCCCCTGCAATGACGGTCGCAGCCGTGATGCCCTTGCCCGAAGGAATGAGTGAACTCGTATTTGCCGGTGCTCTGGGGAGACGACGCATACGAATGATTTGCCCTCCTGACATGCTACCAATACATGCTGATGCTGATTTTTGCATTACCGGTATTGTCGAACCGAACAGGTTATTGGATGAAGGACCATTTGGCGATCACTTGGGGTACTACAGCCTGACCCATCCTTTTCCGGTAATGCGGGTCGAGAAAGTCTATCATCGTGATGGAGCAATCTGGCCATTCACTGTTGTAGGGCGCCCACCACAAGAAGACACCATGCTTGGTGAGTTGATTCATGAAATCACGGGCCCCCTCATTCCCGAAGTATTGCCTGGTGTTCACGGTGTTCATGCTGTTGATGCTGCTGGAGTTCATCCACTTCTTTTGGCTTTTGGCAGCGAGCGTTATATGCCTTTTCTGGACACACAACGACCTCAGGAATTGCTTACACAAGCCAATGCCATTTTAGGTCAGGGCCAACTGTCCCTGGCAAAATTCTTATTGATCGCTGCCCGACAAGATGATCCAGATCTTGACCTACAGGATATCTCAGGTTTTCTGCAACATGTACTATCCCGAGCAAATTGGCAATGCGATTTGCATTTCCATACACATACCACTATAGATACGCTCGATTATTCTGGTTCGTCATTGAATACCGGCTCTAAACTGGTGATTGCAGCTGCAGGGACTCCCCACTATCCCCTGGTAAATGAGTTGCCAGGAGACTTAAAACTTCCCGAAGGATTCAGCGCACCTCGGATCATCATGCCAGGAGTACTTGCCGTCACGGGCCCACCTTGCTCTAAGCCATCGTTTGATTATGAAGTATCGCTACAGGCACGTACTCAAGGACTCGATCAAGTCGTCGAACCTATGGATCGCTTTTGCTCATTTTATAAACATGACAATCCGATCAATAAGTTCCGCTGGGTTGTGGTGGTCAACGATAGTGCGTTTGTTGCAGAATCTCTCCGAAATTTCATCTGGGTTACCTTCACACGCTCCAATCCCGCCAGTGACATCCATGGCATCGAGTCCTTTGTCAAAGATAAACACTGGGGATGTCGAGGAGCGCTCGTCATCGACGCACGCATCAAGCCACATCATGCCCCAGTTCTGGAAGAAGACCTTGAAGTCAAATCGCGAGTAGATGCTCTGGCTACTCGGGGTGGCCCCCTCCATGGAATCATCTAACACACCTATTTCATTCGCCGTAGCTGAGTTCTAAAGATTCAGGTATGGACAAAATCGAAAAACGGCTAAGATCTCAAATACAAAACAGCTAGCTCTCCACAGAATTAGTAATCCTCAATGGCAAAGATCACCTTTCATGGAGCAGCTGGAACCGTCACTGGCTCTAAATATCTGTTGGAGGCTGGCGACGCCCGGGTGCTAATCGACTGTGGTTTATTTCAAGGCCTTAAAAAACTGCGCCTGCTCAACTGGGATCCCACACCCTTTCCTGCAAAATCTCTCGACGCGATTGCCCTAACCCACGCGCATCTGGATCATATCGGATTTCTACCTCTTGTCGTCAAAGAAGGATTTCAAAGCAAGATTTATTGCACTCCAGCAACTTCGAAACTGGCCGAATTGATTTAATCTACAGCCTGCACACAAGGATGAATTAAACCCATGGAACTGACAAAAGATGTAGAACGAAACCGTCGTGCAATTTTAGAATCGCATAGCTATCGCCTGGCAGAACAAGACATTGATTTCCTGGGTCGCCATGAACAGCGGCCCGTGCGGATGCAATTGGAGTTACAAAAAGTCGAAACTCTGCTACGTGAAAATAATATCCATTCTACAATCGTCGTTTTTGGAGGAACACAAGTAATTCCGAGCGAACAAGCTGAAGCACGACTTGCTGGTGCCAAACGTTTCTTATCAAAAAGGCCCGATGACGCGCGTGCGATACGAGGCCTGGAACGTGCTGAAAATGTGGCCAAAAAGGTTAAGTTTTATGATGACGCTCGTGAATTTGGCCGCCTTGTTTCAACCACTTGCCAAATAAATGGCGGCTGTGATTTTGTAATTGCCACCGGTGGTGGTCCAGGGATTATGGAAGCTGCTAACCGTGGAGCTTTTGAGGCTGGTTGTAAAAGCATTGGTTTCAATATTGAGTTGCCGCACGAACAAGAACCCAACCCTTATATTACACCTGAGCTTTGTTTTCAGTTTAGCTATTTTGCATTACGCAAGTTTCATTTTGTCCTGCGTGCAAAAGCTCTCGTAGTTTTTCCCGGTGGCTTTGGGACACTCGATGAATTATTCAACACCCTCACACTTCGCCAAACTGGGCGCATGCAAGAGATTCCTATCATTCTTTACGGTGAAGAATATTGGCGCAATCTGATTAATTTCCCTGCATTTGCCGACGAAGGTGTCATCGCTGATGAGCATTTGGATCTTATTCACTTTGCAGAAACTCCTAACGAAGCCTGGAATATTATCTCTGAATTTCACCAAGTTGATTAAGAATCTAGGCTTATCATGGCAACAACCTGCCCGCAACCCGTTGCTCTGGTCACCGGTGGTGCCTTACGCGTTGGTCGTGCTATCGTAAAGATGTTTGCACAAAATGGCTACGCGATTGCCATCCATGCCAATCGCTCTCGCGCCAAAGCCGAGCAGCTCGCTGAACAACTGACGCATCAGAACCCGATGGTCAGGGTCCTGTCGGCAGACATGCGCGATGAAGCATCCATACGCGAAATGATCGATTGTGTGTACAACGACTTTGGTCGCTTGGATGTTTTGGTTAACAATGCGGCTATTTGGTCACCCCTTCCACTGGAAGAAGTCACCGGTGAAGAAGTTCGTAAATACTTCGATATTAATACACTTGGTACTTTCATTACCTGCCAACATGCTGGCTTAAGAATGGCTGCACAAGACCATGGAAGTGTCATCATCAACATTGGTGATTGGTCCGTGGCACGGCCATACCCTGACTATGCAGCGTACTTTCCCTCAAAGGGAGCCATTCCCACGTTAACGCGCATGTTTGCAGTAGAGCTTAGCGCGCGAAACCCATTAGTCCGCGTCAATGCAATATTGCCTGGGCCCGTTGTATTCCCCCCTGATTTACCGGTAGCTGCTCAACAAGAGGCCATTGAAAGCACCTTGGTAAAACATGCAGGCACCCCTCAGAATGTTGCCCATGCCGCCCTATTTTTAGCTGAGAACGACTTTGTTACGGGTGTCTGTTTACCCGTCGATGGTGGCCGTACCATCGGCAGATAACCTTTAATTCAAGTGCTATCACGTCGATTGCGGGTATCCGCTTAGGAAGCCAGACGGTATTCGAAAATCTAGCTTTCGCTAGACAACTTGAAACTCTCTAAGGCAATTCCCATAATGAATGCCAAAGTCCTACCTGGGGTTGAGCGCAGCAGCAGGCGGCTAGATCCGACTATGCATTCCACAACATTCCCCGCTACAACATTCCCCGCTACAGCATTCCACACCGTAGTAATTTTTCCCACCGTAGTAATCGGAAATTAAGACGCCACTATAGGCTTGATGTGACTTGGGACCCTCTGTGCAATTAGACTATCCAAGGACCCGCATTGACATCCGCCTCTGACCAAAAGGATGAAATAGGTAGGTGAACTGTCGGTCTGCTGAGCTGACAGTCGAAATTTCGCCGACAGAACTTCACTGCAAGATATTCATGCCGCACTTCACCGTTCTACAATCTGCCCCCATCCGAACCCAACCCAGTTGGTTTGCCACCTTCGCTGTCAGTGCGCTACTTAGCCTTATTGCAGGAGTACAGCAAATCGAAACCACAGCCACTGAAACCAATACGACCCAACCCGCTACAACCCAATCCGCTACGACTCAATTAACGGGGGGCGAATACGTACCATCAAAAACGGCGGACATTTTTGAGATCCCTGCTGAGCTGAAAACCTATCAGCAGCTCATGGAATACGTTCAGGAAATTGATCGTCTCGAGAACGATAAGCTTTCTCTTAAAGAAAAGCATGCCCACCATCAAAAAGTTGCTCGCACCGTCGTTGCTATCGCTGAGAAATCCTTAACACTTAAGCTCCAACCCGAACAGCTGGGTAGCAGCATCTCTCTAAAGCTTCAAGCATTAGGCTATCTGCAAAAACTGGGCGAACCCAAAGCAGATATACTCTTAGCAAAAGCCATACAGCAATCCATTAGTGACAAAAACTCCATTGTCCGTATGGTCGGCATGAAGCACCTGGTCGAGTCAGGATTTAATCATTGGGCGGACTGGGATCCCGTTGAGCAAAAGAAATGGGTAACGAAGATCATTAAGTATGTCCAACAGGAAGAAACGGGGCCATTTCAATTTGATTTGACCATCAAGGTTGTTGAATTTCTCGGGGATGTTGTGGGTGGAGAACTATTTGCCAAAGAACTACTTGCCAAGGCATTACCCCGGTTCCAGCAAAGTGATAATCCTAATATCCTCTCCGCTGCATCCAAGCTGGAGGGTACCCTGCGACGCCTGAACTTGCCCGGAAACAAAATTCGTGTTCAGGGCAAGCAGCTAGATGGCACATCTCTTGATTGGTCTACCTACCGAGGTAAAGTTGTTTTGATCGATTATTGGGCGACCTGGTGTGCGCCCTGCCGGGCTGAAGTCCCTAATCTCTTGAATCTTTACGATGCCTATCATGATAAAGGTTTTGATGTTCTGGGGATAAGTCTTGATGTAAAACAAGAACAAGCCGAACAGTACATCCGGCAAGAAAAAATACCCTGGGCAACTCTTTTTGCTGAAGACAAGTCCCAGCGTGGCTGGCAACACCCAATGGCCGTGTACTATGGCATTAGCGGAATTCCACGCGCCATACTCGTTGACCGAGATGGCACGGTCATTCATATGAATGCGCGTGGTAGAATTCTTGCGGAGGAGCTTCGCAAAATTCTAGGCGAACCTATAGCAAACTTGCCAGGCCAGAGAGATTCTTTGGTTCGACAGGTTTCCAACCCGCCATTGAGTGATTAGGATCTTAAAAACAAGTTTCCTATTTCTTCTGTGCTTTTTCGGTCAATAGATTCGTGACCCACGCCTCTCGCAACGAATCCGCTCTCCCGATAGAACCACCCGAACTTGATGATGCATTTGCCAAGCCGTGGTCCTGGGGCAAATTACGTCGCCTGCTCTCAATGTTTGGACCAGCAGCAATCGTAGCTTCCGTAGCCATTGGTGCAGGAGAAACTATTGTCGTTGTTCGTGCCGGTGCCTGGGCAGGTTACGGCCTGCTTTGGCTCATCTTATTGAGTGTGTTGGTCAAGGGTGTTTTTGTGACTTACATGCTAGGTCGTTACACGGCCATTAGTGGCGAGTTGATAGGACCAAGACTCGTGAAGCTACCAGGACCACGGGGCTGGTTGCTCATACTTCTGCTGGTCCTGGAATTTGCTGCAACAGGTCCACTATGGGCTGTCATCGCAAGACCTTGCGGAGAATTACTTAGCTTTCTATTTTTTGCCGATAGTGAGCACCCACTAGTCGACCCACGAATCTTTGCCACACTCTTTATTCTGGCAGCTTTAGCTTTAAGTATGCTGTTCACATACGATCGACTCGAAAAACAGCAACTGATCATTTGTAGCATCTTGGTCGTGGGGACAGTCTTGGCTACGCTCCTGGTTCGGCCCGACTGGAAAGCCGTTATGATTGGCTTGCTTTCGTGGGGGAATATTCCTGAGCTTGTAGAATCTGCGCCTGAGGAACATCGCAACGACATGCTGTCATTTATGGTCGTAACCTTCGGCTATGTTGGGGGCACAGTGCTTACCTACCTGGTTTACCCTGATTGGATTTCACTTCATGGCTGGGGCCTGACTGGGCATAAACGTATCGAAGAAATACGTAAAAGGGCCAATCTTGGCAAACCGGCCGACTACTTGCCAGTCGATCTCAATGGAATCAAAAAAGTACGGCTTTCTTTGGCTCCTTTACGCTGGGATGTAAGCTGTGGAGCGATGGTGCTGTTGATTGTATCGGTTTCATTTATGCTTGCTGGAGCGACCGTCCTCTATCCCAAAGTGGTCTCCGGAGAATTTGGAGCTGCCTTCGATTCATGGAGTTTATTAACCGATCAAGCCTGGATTTGGAAATCGATCCACCCGTCACTTGTCTGGGTGTATTATGTATGCATCCTCGTCGCTTTGTGGGGCACTTTACAAGCGTATCCCGATATTTATGCTCGTGGCATCGTAGCCTATGGCAAGGCAATCGCACCCAGCAAAACGTGGCATCATCCTACGGTACAGTTCTGGACCTGCTTATACGTTTTTCTATCTGCTATCGCTGTGCTTTGGAGTGGCTGGGATTTTCATCTACTGACGCTCATTGTCTCCTTTTTAGCAACTACCCTAGGTGTTTCTATTGCCATCCTGGCAGCTCTTTATCTCAATTACCAATTACCCTCTGCCTATCGAACGCGCCCGTGGATGCTTGCTTGCGGAATACTTTCGACAATCATTCTCATTGCAGTTACCCTGATAAGCGGCATCAGCGTGTGGAATAAGCTCTAACTTTCTACTGCTCTCTTATACAGCCATCATCGGGCCTCTAATGCAATCGTTTCCAGACGAAGGTTTCTAGAAATGATGGCATAGGTTCCTTGGTAGATGCGTGGAGATTAATCCGGGGAAGAGTTCTGAAATTGCCGAAACGGCTCCTTGGCTGAAGTGAGAAGACTGGTAAAATGCCACTTTCGAATCGCTGATGGCATCTTCATGAAGACTCCACAGAATTAAGAAAGCCAGACGCATCCCTTTTATAAAGTCCCTTGCCAACTCTACATAGAATTGCCGCTCCCACCTAATTCCAAGAAAAATTTTTTTGAAAAGATTTGCTATGTCTCGTCCAGATTTAAACATTTGTCTCGTTGGCTACAAATTCATGGGCAAAGCGCACAGCCAAGCCTGGCAAACTGTAGACCGTTTTTTTGATCTCGATGCACAACCTGTTATGAAAGTTGTCTGTGGACGCGATGCCTCGGCGGTCGCTGATTTTGCCAAGCGTTGGGGCTGGGAACAATCGAGCGATGATTGGCAAAACGCCGTTGGTCGTAAAGATGTTGACTTGGTCGACATTTCCTCACCAGGTAATACTCACTGCGAAATTGCTGTCGCAGCTGCTCAGGCAGGAAAACATGTTTTCTGCGAAAAGCCACTAACTTTTTCTGTCGCCGAAAGCAAAAAAATGTTGGCAGCCGTTCGTGAGGCGGGTGTCCAGCATATGGTGAACTTCAATTATCGCCGCTGTCCAGCCGTTTCGTTGGCCAGACAAATGATTGATGCGGGTGAAATTGGCGAGATCCGTCATATGCGGTGTACGTATTTGCAAGATTGGCTGGTGGATCCTGAGTTTCCGATGAATTGGCGTATGCGATCTGAAACTGCTGGTTCTGGAGCGCATGGCGACCTCGGTGCTCATTCCATTGATTTGGCCAGATACTTGGCCGGCGAAATCAGTGAAGTCGTAGGGATGAAAAAAACGTTTATTCAAGAACGCCCAGCAGAGGGACTCTCAAGTGGCCTTACGGCAACTGCAGGTAAAGGAACAGAGCAAGTGTCCGTCGACGACGCTTCTGTTTTCCTGGCAAAGTTTGCCAATGGTGCCTTAGGTACTTTCGAAGCGACACGTCTTGCACCCGGAAGAAAAAACTACAATCGTTTTGAGATCAATGGTAGTCGGGGTTCGCTAGTCTGGTGTTTCGAACGTCTTAACGAATTGCAGTATTATTCCACGACCGACCCCAGCACAAAACAAGGGTTTCGCACGATCCTCGCGACCGAAGAAGACCACCCTTACGCCGGCAACTGGTGGCCACCAGGTCATATGCTCGGATACGAGCACGGCTTTACGAATGCTGCGTCGGATCTCATCCAGTCCATCGCCAACAATCAGAATTGCTCGCCTGATTTCCAGGATGGAGCCCAATGCATTGCCGTGCTCGAGGCTGTTGACCAATCCATAGAAACTGCAAGTTGGTCAAGCGTAGAAACAATAACTTAAGTCAAGAGTGCAATATGATCAAAGCTGGCATTATTGGGACAGGACCCAAGAATCTGTCCGCAATGTTTACGGCTTTATCGAAGGTACGCGGCCCGCTGGAGATTTCGCAACCTTTGTAGACGGCCGCAGTGAAATCGCAATCTGTGATGCGGTGTTGAAAAGCAATCAGGCCAAGGCCTGGGTGGATGTGGAGTACTGATCCCAGCTATAAACACCAACGATGAGTGGTTCGACTAAAACCTATAAGATTATCAAGCTAATACCTATCTAAGCTACTGAATAGGGCAGTACAGCCATTCCACATCAAGCCACGTATCGAATTTGAAACCCACACGTGGAAAGATTCCGATTGGTTTAAATCCAAATTGCTTATGGAACTTTACGCTCGGGTCATTGGGTAGCGTTATCCCTGCAAAGGCGCTGACGTATCCCCGTTCTTGTAGTTGGGCAAACAGATTTTCGTAGAGAGCATTTGCAATTCCCCTTCGATGGTACGACTCGAGTACATACACGGAAGTTTCTACCGAATACGCATACGCCTCTCGTACTCGATGGGTAGAGCCGTAGGCATAACCTACTGGTTGACCCTCCACCTCAGCCAAGAGCCATGACCATTTCTCCACGGCATTTTGAATGCGGTCAGCAAACTCCCCAACAGCGGGTATGCGTAGCTCGAAAGAGGTCGTCGACGAATCTATGTAGGGACGATAAATTTCTAACAAAGAGGCTGCATCCATCGCGCCCGCTGAACGGATAGAAAACGATAAAGACATATTCGTATGGTTGACCCTCCTCCCTTTCAATCGATACGTCGCAATTTCACTCTGGCAATTCTATTCCATTGCGAATGAACACAAAATTTCTTCCCATCTCAGGATCTGTTTAGCAATCTAACCAATTGTTAAGAATCTTACTTAATACGTTGCTCAAAGTTAAGTCTCTCTTGTATATCCAATAAACTCTTTGAACATGCATATTTCAACCATTTTGTTGAAAGGCTCTCGCTGCAAAAGTGGATGAATTCTCGTGATCCGACACAAAACTACGCCTCTTAAGAATCCCTCGGTTTAGCCGGAAAGCCGTACCTGCAGAGGTTATCCTGGCAAGTGAGAATAGACCCTGCGAGACGGCCCAAAACTGCCAAATAACATGTTTACCACGAATTTGGAGAGCTTGCGTGGAGTCGATTGATTTGACCAATAAGGACGAAGTGATCGGCCTTGAGCAGCTTGGCAAATCCTTTGGCAAAATACCCGTGCTTCGTAATGTTACGTTATCGATTCGTCAGGGGGTTACTGGTCTCCTGGGTCCCAACGGAGCTGGCAAAAGCAGCTCATCAAGATCCTACTCGGACTGCTCCAGGCCAGCACACCTGAGGTTGGATTGGCATTGACGTTCTCGATATCCCCCCGAGGACTCTGGGGTGCCAGCAGGTCAAACGTTGCCTGTCGAAAACGACAAATCGATAGACGACTGAACCCCGCTCCCTATTGAGATAATTGGTTCTGCAGTTAGCTAAAAGCGTGTTTTAAACCCGTTCTAGCAACCGTGCGATTTTGCGTCCTGTTGAACTTAGCGGAAGATCCGTCAATTCATGCATCGGCAACCAGCAGACACGTTTTTTTGAAGTCGAACTTATTCTCCCCGCAGTAAAAATCGCTTCATAACAATCCAGGGTGATACGGTATCTGGTAACACCATGTTTGATCGTTTTCAACAATCCCTCAGGCTTTATTCTAACTCCAGTTTGATCGAGAACTTTGGTAATCAGTTCGTCGTGTACATAGAGATCGCCTTCGCTTTCAAGTTCGAAACGCGGGAAATCCCAAAGACCTGCCCATCGTTCGCCGTTGGCACACTGACGCATAAGAATGTTGCCCTTTTTACGGACGACGACTGCAGCCTCATACAAATGGGTGAATTCTTTTTTTGGTCCCTGGAGCGGAATCTCCTCTTGCAACCCAGCCTCTCTGGCGGCGCAAAGTGCAGACACCGGACAGTCAGAACAACGAGGGTTCTTGGGCGTGCAGACCAAGGCCCCCAATTCCATAACACCTTGATTAAACTGGGCAATATTCTTGCGAGGCAGTATCTCGGCAGCCGTTTGCCAGAGAATTCGCTGGCCAGTTGATGTCGTTGGAATCTGTTGGTAACCAATCAAACGAGCAAATAGTCGTATCGTATTGGCTTCTAGAATAGGCACCCTTTCGTCATAGGCAATGGAAGCAATTGCTCCTGCCGTGTAGCGACCGATGCCGGGTAGAGTCTGCAACGTTGTTATTTCGCGCGGAAACTTACCCTTGTGCTGAGTAACAATCACTTGTGCAGCAGCATGAAGTTGTCGGGCACGTCGGTAGTATCCAAGTCCTTCCCAATGCCGCAACACGTTTTGTTCGTCCGCTGCAGCAAGCTTCTTGACCGTAGGAAATTCTCGAATGAATCGCTGGAAATAGGGTTTTACCGTTTCGACCTGTGTTTGTTGCAACATCACTTCGCTCACCCAGACACGATATGGGTTGGTCGTTCGGCGCCAGGGAAGATCCCGAGCATTGCGAGCGTACCAGGCGAGCAAGCGCCTGCGGAATCGTTGCTTCCATAGCGATTCGAATGGTGGCAGATGAATACAATCCGAATTCATTGAGCTAGCCCACTTGTAGATCCAGGCTCAATCAGTTTTCTTTGAGCGCAGCTACCAATTCAATGAGCGCCTGCTTACCATCACCAAAGAGCATCAAGCAGTTGTCCGCAGCAAAAAGTGGGTTAGGAATTCCTGCAAAACCGGGACTGAGACTCCGCTTGATCATAATAACTGTGCGTGCTTCGTGCACTTCGAGTATGGGCATTCCTGCGATGGGGCTGGTTGGATCCGAGTTGGCGACAGGATTGACCACATCGTTGGCTCCAATAACAATCGCCACATCACACTGTGAGAATGTCGGATTGATTTCATCCATCTCTTTCAATTGATCGTAAGGCACATCGGCCTCGGCCAGCAACACGTTCATATGCCCGGGCATGCGACCAGCAACAGGATGGATTGCGTATTCGACTGTAACACCCTGGGCTTCCAGCAAATCAGCCATCTCACGCACCACATGCTGCGCTTGCGCTACTGCCAGACCATAGCCGGGCACCACGACAACGCGCTGCACACCGTCGAGCATCATGGCAACTTCGTCAGAGGATGTCTTTTTAATCTTACCCGCGTAGACCTCGTCTGCGTCAGCTGCCGAACCACTCGCTTCAAACTTGGCAAACAGAACGTTGGTGAGCGAACGATTCATCGCTTTGCACATAATATTGGTTAAGATCAATCCCGAGGCACCAACCAGCGAACCAGCGATGATCAATACATTGTTGTTGATAACAAAACCAGCGGCAGCAGCGGCAAGTCCTGAATAGCTGTTCAGCAGGGCAATGACTACCGGCATGTCAGCACCACCAATGGGCGATACAAGCAACACGCCTAAACCGAATGCCAGCAATACGAGTGGCAAGTATCCACCCCCACTGCCATCAGCCATTCCCCAACAAAAAAACAGGCACACAACCAATAGAGCGGCGCTCACCCATTGCTGCCCCGGAAGACTCCATGGCTTTTTAAACTGTGGCAACTCTTGCAACTTGCCAGCAGCAATCAGCGATCCCGTAAAAGTAACCGAACCAATCAACCCCGTCAGCCCCGCAGCAAAGCCGGCTACACTCAGATCACTACCGGGTGCTGCTTCGTGAAGTACTTCTGCTCCAGCGACCAAAACCGAGGCGATACCGCCAAATCCATTAAACAAGGCTACCAATTGGGGCATCTGTGTCATTTGTACCTTATTGGCCAACCAGACACCTCCAGTCGCACCAATCAACATGCCAAGGATCGCCAGTGTCCAACTCACTTGACTGCCACCTAGCACAACCAATACGGCGACGAGCATCCCCAGAGCGCCGAGTTGGTTGCCACGCACGGCTGTACGTGGGTGTGTCATGCCTTTTATGCCCAGGATGAAAAGCACTGCTGCTATCAGGTAACCAAAATTGGTAGCGGAAGGAAGCAACAAGGGACCTTCTTCGGCAAAGAAAAGTACTTGAATCGTTTTGTCGATCACGGGGTGAACCTACTTTTTCTTAAACATGGCTAGCATACGATGCGTAACGAGAAAACCGCCCACAACATTAAGTGTCGCAAAAATAATCGCCAAAAAACCAAACAGACCTCCCCAAAACCCGCCCCCCACCAATAAAGCACCGACCAGCGTGATACCACTAATGGCATTTGAACCACTCATTAAAGGAGTGTGAAGTGTGGGTGGCACTTTGGTAATGATCTCGAATCCAATAAAAACAGCAAGCACAAAGATCGTGATGGCAGTGATGAGGTCCATGAGATAGTGTTGGGTGTGGGGTCCAGGATTAAAAAATGCTTCGATAGTAAATTAACCTATGAAATGCACGGACTTCTAAAGTCGCTTTCCCAGCGGCTTCGCTCGTATGATTGCAGGAGCCCTCGATCGCTTCAACTCCTGCCTTCGATTCCTATTCACTGTTGCCTGCTAAATGATCTACGGGGGGTGTCGTTGGTGGCAGAACAAGGGGTCCTAAATCCAGCATGTCTCGCAAACGCTGGCTATGGACTTGCCCGTCGCGAGCCGCCAAAGTATTCCGAACAATTTCATCCTCCAAATCGATCTCCAACTTCCCCTCCTTGGACATGTTCAATAAAAAGTTGACCAAATTTTTGGCAAACATCTGACTGGCGTGTTGTGGAACTTCGCTGGGCAGGTTGGTAGGCCCTAGAATGCTTACTCCCTCGGCAATGATCGATTGGTCCGCTTGCGTTAATTCGCAATTGCCTCCACGCTCAGCGGCCAGATCGACAATCACGGATCCTGCACGCATACGTTTGACAGCATCGGCTGTGATCAGCAGGGGCGACGGTCTACCAGGAATAGCAGCCGTGCTGATGCATACATCGCACTCAGAAATAATGTCAGCAAGCTGGGCTTGCTGCATCTTGACTTGGTCGTCACTCAGTTGTTTGGCATAACCACCCTGGCCTTCGGCGTCGGCGTTATCCAGCTTGAGCTCAACAAATTTAGCTCCCAGACTTTCGATTTGCTCTTTGACAACGGGGCGTACATCATAGGCTTGCACCACTGCTCCCAAACGACGTGCCGAGGCAATCGCCTGCAGACCTGCAACACCAGCACCAATGACCAACACCTTGGCTGCAACTAACGTCCCGGCAGCCGTCATCAACATGGGGAATATTTTTGGCAGCTGATCGGCCGCTTTCAGGACTGCCTTGTAACCAGCAATCGTCGCCATCGACGATAGCACATCCATACTTTGTGCACGAGTAATACGCGGGATTAATTCCAAGGCAAATAAAGTAACACCACGATCGGCCAATTCCTGGACAGCCTGAGGGTTTCCTAACGTATCGCACGACCCAATCACAATTTGGCCGGCGCGAAATAGCTCCAAATCGCCACGGCCTGCTTCAAGATTGGCTCCCAGTGCCCTCACCTGCACAATGACGTCAGCCGCTTGAAACGCTGCCGGCCGATCATCCACAATTTGAGCACCTTTGTTCTGATAATCAGCATCTGAAAAACCTGCTGATTCACCAGCGCCCGTTTCGACCACCACCTCCCAACCAACTTTAGTCAGCGAGGCAATGGCAGCTGGAATGAGCGCTACACGGCGTTCCAGTGGATCGGTTTCGTGGACAACAGCAACTTTCATGGTACCAGTGGGGGTGTCGATCGAAAGGCGGGGAAGCTAATGCACTTAGGTTATTGTGGCACATTTGGTGCCAATACTAAAGTGGCTATCTCGAGAGCAGGTTTCAAAACTCGAATTTTCTCTGCAGAGATGGCAGATGGGCTGGGAAATCAACTCTTGACGAATTTATCGAAGTACAAAGCTGTACTGGGAAATGACTAGAGGCCTATTTTCCGCAGCGGGCTGCTGTGGTTTTCTCTCAATGTCCCCCACAACGGCTATTTGCTCCCCCCTGCGGAAGCGGGACTTGAAATTTTCAAATACTACGGGAATCTCTATGCCTGGATTCCCGGGCAGTAAAACCTGACAGACGGTCTTTGATCCTATCACCTGAACATTGGCAATCTCGCCCACAAAAAATATCCCCTGGTTATTGCGTTCCTTGTACTGCCACCAGCGGGAAGCAATGTACGTCAAATCTTTCAGCATACTTTCATCTGCAGCAACCTGCTGAAATAAACTTTTCGCTTTTTCTATCTGCTGTTGTGCCTGGGGAGCAAGGCCCAATTGATGGATAAAGGCAAATTTTTCAGCCAGGCGACATACAATCATGTAGGCTTGTGCCAGCTGCTGAAAACCACCATTTTGGCCAGGGTTCTGTTTATGAAATTCCGGTAGCACTGCACCAGCATTTATTACTAATTGCCTAAAATCCTGTGCTGAAATGTCGTCCTTACGAACGGGTTGCTGCACAGCAACCGGCTGCACTTGCGTGTCCAGGCGCACACTCGGTGATGGCGAAAGATGGTTGGACTCCACTAATCCCAGATGAGGATCTCCCGGGCCAAAAGAATCCATGCCTTCAACCTGGGAGTCCTCCTTCAGCGAAGCAGGGTACAAAGCACTGGGCAAAAACCGAGACATCTGCAAATAGTCGGCCTCAGAACCTCGAATCCAAATCAAACCATAAAAACCCAAAAATGTCCCTACCAGGGGGCCTGCAATCATCGTGGCTGCCACTGTTCGCCACCTGCGTCGGGGCCTCTGTAGCCCATTCACGCTGGGAACATTCTCGGGCACAAAAGTCTCAGGTGACGGAGTACTGTCTGTTATTTCCGTAGCTACAGGACTTGCCACTGAAGGATTTACCTGTGCAGATTGCTCTAACTTTGCTGGCTCATTCAAACTCATTGCGGGAACCTCATACCCAGGCAACTCCGATTGACTGACATCCTTGCAAGTTGAGCCGCCATCAAAAAACGGTTCATAAGTTTCATAACCGACTTGCTGAGAATCTAGTTCGGATTCTTCAGGCATATTTTTGTTGTCTTCTACTCCTTGAGCGACAATCGAGTTTGGCTCCATCTTCTCATCACAGTTTGTTTCATATTCTTGATCGGGCTCAGCAGAGATGGCGTTTTTAAGCCGGGCTTCCCAACTTGCCAGAGGTGCGTCCTGGGCCAGACCAGCAGACGGCAATTCTTCCACTGCAGGTGAGGTCTTTTCACGGGAAGACAATATCTTGGCCCTGGGAAGATTCAACTGAATTGTTTCACTGAGTACAAACTCCGCTGCACATTCAGGGCATAGTACTAGGCTGTCAGCCGCAGCTGATTCCGGAATTGCCAGTTGTGCAGTACATCCAGGACAGGTGGCGATAGAAGCCATAGCGAAAGTCTCTTCCGAATGTGGTTCGTGATCACAAAGGAGTTGAGGGAGCTTCTCTCAGTGTCAGGGCACACTCCTCAAGGCAAGCATTGCAGTGCAATTCTCCATTTGCTTAAGGGTGCCAGTCTAGCAAGATCGCTCCTAATTGTCGGGGGGAATTTGAAATGCTAGCTTACCCCGACAAAGACTTTGGACGCAGACAGAATATCCACTAGAAACCATAAATATCGCCATACTTGCTGGTGAGTTGTGCCATGAGCGGCTCATGTGAAAGAGATTTTCCTGTTGTCCGTTCTACGAGTTGTGCTGGAGTATAACGGCGCCCCTGTGCATGGATATGATTTCGGAGCCATTCGCGCAAGGCTCGAAAGTCTCCTTGGCGAAATAGTCCTGTCAGCCCTCCTAAATCCTGATCTGCCTGATCAAAGAACTGTGCGGCATATAAGTTCCCCAGGGCATAGGTAGGAAAATACCCGAAGAGTCCCGCACTCCAATGGACATCCTGCAAAACGCCTTCTGTATCATTGGATGGCAGGATGCCAAGATAATGCTGGTACTTTTCGTTCCAGGCTGCTGGCAAATCGACAACTTGGAGATTATCTTCCAGGAGCGCTAGTTCCAGTTCGAAGCGAATGAGTATATGTAGATTGTACGTCACCTCGTCCGCTTCCACACGGATTAACGATGGCCGGACATCGTTAATTGCTCTGTAAAATTCCGATAGCGTAGCGTCTCCCAAGGACTCTGGAAAAACCTGCTGTGCTTTGGGAAAAAAATGTTCCCAAAATGGCATACTTCGACCCACCTGATTTTCCCACATTCTTGATTGTGATTCATGAATGCCAAGGGATACATCCTCGCCCGTCGGCAAACCATATTGCTGGCGCGGCAATCCCTGATCATAAATCCCATGCCCTGCCTCATGCAGGATACCAAAGAAGGCGTCATTGAAGGCATGCTGATCGTAACGCGTCGTAATCCGCACATCACCGGGACCCAAGCCGGTACAAAATGGGTGAACAGCGACGTCAAGCCTGCCAGCATTGAAATCAAAGCCGATGGCTGTTGCAACTTCGATTCCAAATTGTTTTTGTAAGTCCTGTGGATAGTTGCGTGCCAGGATCGAAATGTCCGGTCGCTGAGAACTTTCGGCAATCGATGCCACAAGTGGCACAAGGGCTTCGCGCAACTTTTGTAGCACCCGCGTAACATTCGCAGTCGACTCATCTGGCTCGTAATCATCAAGCAGAGGGTCATAAGGGGAATTGTCAAAGCCCAAGGCTGCGGCTTCCTGACGTTTGAGACCAACCATTTTTTCAAGCGTCGGTCGAAAACTAGCAAAGTCATTCTTGCTACGTGCTTCTGTCCAGACTTGCTGGCCTCTGACACTGGTGCGTGCGAGTTCTTCGACCAGGGATTGTGGCAAACGGGTTTTCTTTTCGTAGTCGCGACGCAAGCAGCGAATGACCGTAGCCGTTTCGCTATGAGTATCCTCAGCTAAATCACTGTCTGCTAAATTTTGGATCCACTCGCCTATCTGCGGTGCTGTCCTTTTTTGATGGACAAGTCCCGCCAAGTACGCGGCCTGCTCGGATCGATACTCACCACCCGCCGGCGGCATATAGGTCTGTTCGTCCCACTCCAATAGGCTCTGAATTCGGTCCAACATGACCGCTTCGCACGAGGCCGAACAAAGTTGTTTATAAGTTTCTTCGCTATTCACAGCCGGAATACCTTTGTTACACGTTGACGCAATACAAGAACTAGAGAAAATTACTTAAGACCCAACCTTTTACCAGCAGCCTTTCCGTGCTTCAGAGCTTCCGGAAGCACCAAGGGCTACACGCATTCAAGAAATTGGTCTAAGCCAGATTGGAATGCAAGACAGCGATTTAACACAAGACCGCTTTCCTTAAACTATCTCTGCGCACACCTTCCGTTGCATCTGCCATGCTAGATATTTTGATCATTGCTCCGCATCCTGACGACGCTGAACTTGGCATGGGAGGGGGCATTCTCAAATTCAAGGAACAGGGACTACGAACGGGTGTGCTTGATCTCACCAATGGCGAACCGACTCCTCATGGCTCCCCAGAAATCCGCGCTCGGGAAACAGCAGAGGCAACTACGATTCTGGGCCTCGATTGGCGAGACAACCTGGGACTGCCGAACCGCAGCTTAGAACCTACTCTTGCAGCCCGCGAAAAAATTGCTGGAGTCATCCGTCAGCAACAACCACGCTGGCTTTTCGCCCCCTATTGGGTTGATGCGCACCCAGATCATGTGGCGACTACCCAGCTAGTCGAAGCGGCGCGATTTTGGGCAAAACTCAGCAAAACAAGCATGCCTGGAAACCCCCATCACCCTGAGCGGATCTACAATTATTACTGCGTGCACCTGAAGCAAACCCCACAGCCCGCATTCATTCTCGACATTAGTGACCAGTGGGAAAAAAAATTCGCTGCCTTGCAATGCTACCAGAGCCAGTTCCTAACCGGGCGATCCACCGACCCGCCCACATTTCTGGATCAATTGCATACCGAAGCTGCCTATTGGGGAAAAACAATTGGGGTGAAATACGGGGAGCCTTACGCTTGTCGCGAGCCACTCGGGGTCCGCACCATGGTCGGACTGGTCTAATTCTCCATAGCCCTTCTCCATAGCCCGGATCTTTCATTCATATGGCCACCTGCACACCACGTTGGTCGGTGAGAGCCCAAAAATATGTGAATTACGTAGGAACGCTAGTACTCTTAGTTGGCAAGCTTTGCCGATTCGTAGCAAAGTTCTCACTTATGCATCTATTTCGGTTCGATCATTCCATCCGTAGGACTGTGACCTGGCCCCCTTCACCGAGTCCATGCATTGATAGAGGATCAACGTTTTGGATGCTATGAAGGAGAGCATACTATGCCACGCAAGACTTATACA
>PATG01000063.1 GCA_002713555.1 Planctomycetaceae bacterium | reverse complement strand
ACTCGCTTGCTCATAATGAACAGATCCAAATACACGGGAGCGCCGCAGGCAATATTGCCTGGATACTCCTTAAATCGAGCGAGTCCCTGTCGGAACTCGATACACAATTATCGGCTCTCGAACTACCAGGGCTGATTCTTCGAGGTGCTTGTGACCATCCTCGCCTGGGAGCCTGGCAATCTTCAACGATCCAGCAGGCCATCCAGCAAGCCATGGATCCAGCAGGCCATTTTTGTAGTTTTTGATTGAAACCACTTCAAACTTTTGTTGATTTAAAGAAATGCTACACAATATTCAACCTGATGATCACGGCCCCTTGGGTTCTCGGATGGCGTCGGCTGTCAGCACCTGCGTTCATTGCGGATTCTGCCTGGCNGCTTGTCCGAACTTGGCCAAGAAGCTGATTCGCCACGTGGCCGCATCATTCTCATGAAGGAAGTTCTAGAAGGAACCGTGGCTACCAAATCGATGTAATAATCAGCACCGCTGCAATGTGTGATNAAGATGAAAAGCAAAAAGGGAATGAGGGATATGAATCGTTTCATGCTAATTCTATTAACGCTGTTTGGCCTAAACGGCTTACCAGAAATATCCTACCACATGCGTGTGTCGGAGGGCAAAAATCGGNGGCTCTAGAAAACAAGGTNTTTCCCCTCATCGCCCTTCAACTTCAGTCACAGGAAATGCCTCTAGTAGGCGATAAGGAAGGCGAACGGTGGTGCTCAAAAGCCTTTATACATAGAAGCAACGTTAGAGTAGGGCATTTCTCAGTTGGCGCAGGTGGTGGCGCGGAAGCAACTCAGTCAGGTTTAAGTTTGAGCTTGATGTCTATTACCACGCGGTCGATGGGCAGATCGGTCTGGGGGGAAGAAAGATGGGACGCAGAACTCATCTCCGGCAGACATCATGTAATTACAATGCGCCGTTTCTTATCTGTCTTACCGATGCCTGGATTGAACGTGTTGGTAGGATCGAGTTCTTCATAGAATTCTTTCATGGTCTGCTCGGCTTCGTACATATGGCCGACGTTGTGTTCGGCGGGATACTTCGCTCCCTTGGTGTCGAGCCTTTCCAGCATTTTGGCTTTCACGGCGCCAAGGTCCGTGCCCTTCTTAAAGATGTAGTCGTGGTGAAACACGTGGCACATGAAGTGGCCATAGAAGAGGCCCAGATCGAGATGTTCTGCAATCTCCGGCGGCGGACTTTCGACCCACTCGGGATCGTTACCCAGCAATGCGATGTCTAATGCCAGAACTTCCTCGGTCGTTTTCTGGTGGAGAGTCTGATAGCGGATGGCCGCGCCGGCAGCCGCGAAGCGGTGCAGCAAAGCGGCGTCCTGCTCCTGATCCGTGCACTCAAAGTACGCAACTCCGTCGATCTGCCCCCATTCTTCCGCGAGATACTGGCGTGCTTCCTCAATGCCGTCATCACTCATGCTGAGCATAATGTAGTACTCAAATCTGTCTNGATATTCGAGCAGACGTTTCGGCAGGTGCTGGGGGAACAGTCGGCTCAGAAAGTACAGAAACTGATCGGGGAGATATTTTGGTAGAAAGGGAATCTTGTTGAGGTAATATTCGACTGTCGATTTCAAGGCGTACGCCCTGGATAGCCGTTTCGTGCCAAGATGTTTGATCGACAGGAAAACGTCCTTACCGTACCGGGCCGCCGTGTCGAAAATCGGGCGATTCATGTACTCGCACATGTCCGGCAGCTCTGCGAAGTTCTTGAGAATGTGCTGCCGCAGGGTGACGAAATTCGCCGGGTCGTTTGTTCCGAGGTAAAAGACCTGTTTCCTCGTGGGAAGAGGGTACGAGTCAACTCGCACGGCGAAAGCTGCAACCTTACCTGCACTGCCGCTGACTTCGTACAGCCGTGACGGATCAGCGTTGAACCGATTGGGTAAATCTGCATCGAGGTTGCGAATGCGGTGCTTGTATTCCCGGTCCGAAGCAGACTTATCTTTACCCTCGACATCCTCAGCCGGAATGTCGCCCTCCTCAAGTCGTGTGAGAATCTCCTCAGGTGTCTCACCGAGATTCCTGATGCCCAAATGATTGACCAGATTCAGCTTTCCGGCTTTATCGACCTGAGCGTAGAGAGCCAACTCGGTGTAGGCCGAACCGCGTTTGCAAAGTGCTCCACCAGAGTTATTGGCGATTCCGCCGACGATCGACGCGCCGATCGTCGTGGATCCNATGACGGAATGCGGTGCCCGATTCACCTTCTGCAGTTCCTGAGTCAGTTCATGCAGAGTCGAACCGGGTAGCGCGACGACCTGTTTACCTTCGTCAAGCAGGATGATCCTCTTGATTCTAGTGATGTTGATAACCACGACTTCACGGTCGTAGTCGAAACCGCTGGGGCAGGAGCCCTCCGTAAGGCCGGTCTTCGACGCTTGCATGATGATGGCACAGTTACCCTCGACGCAGGCCTGCAGCACCTTCCACTGCTCAAGCAGAGTTCCGGGAAATACGATGGCTAACGCACCACCGGAGCCGGATCGGAATCCCGATCGGTAATATCCAGTCCTGCTCTCTTTCGTGAGCACGTTTTTTCGCCCAACGATTTCCTCGAAGGTGGAAACGAGATCCTGGGGAGCNGAGTGGGGCGAGCATGTCCTGCCGGACTGCTCGGACTTCCCGCTTGAGTTTGAGTGTTCCAAATCGTCTTTCACGACTTAAAGACTACAAATAAAGTGATTTTATTACATTTTACGTTGTCACCGTTTTATAGAAGATTGCATCGATTTGCAAGGGATTACAGCGAGTTACAGCATGCCCGGAACGTAATGTGGTACAAATAGTACAAACGTCCAAAAATCACTACGTTGCCGGAGATCAGTCCAGCCATCGGCCCCTGTAGAGCACGGGTANCACTNCTGCCTGGATGTTCCCAAAGCGTACTCGATCCAGCAGGCCATTTTTGTAGTTTTTGATTGAAACCACTTCAAACTTTTGTTGATTTAAAGAAATGCTACACAATATTCAACCTGATGATCACGGCCCCTTGGGTTCTCGGATGGCGTCGGCTGTCAGCACCTGCGTTCATTGCGGATTCTGCCTGGCGGCTTGTCCGACCTACCAAGAACTTGGCCAAGAAGCTGATTCGCCACGTGGCCGCATCATTCTCATGAAAGAAGTTCTAGAAGGAACCCTGGCTACCGATACGGCCTTAAAGCACATTGATCCATGCCTGGGTTGTCTGGCCTGCGAACCTGCCTGTCCGTCAGGAGTTGCTTATCGTGATTTGATCAGTCCCTTTCGGTCAATCACCGAATCTCAACGTCACAGAACCCTCAGTGAAAAATTCTGGCGAAAATTAGTGCAACTAACGCTACCCTACCCGGGCCGTTTTCGACTTGCAGCCTTTGCAGGGAGATTTGTAAAGCCTGTGGCCCGTTGGCTCCCAAAAACTTTACGCGTCATGCTCGAATTATTACCCTCAACGATGCCCCAGAAACAATCGTGGCCTGAGATCAGTCCAGCCATCGGGCCGCGCAGAGCACGGGTAGCACTCCTGACTGGATGTTCCCAAAGCGTACTCGATCCGGACATCAATACAGCCACAATTGATGTGCTAACTCGCAATGGCGTCGAGGTTGTGGTTCCTCAGAGCCAAGCCTGTTGCGGCGCTCTTAGTTGGCATGTTGGCAATATTTCGCAGGCACAAGCATTCGCCAGCCAAAACCTGTCTGCATTTCCTAAAGATGTTGACGCAATCCTAACGAATGCTGCCGGCTGTGGATCGGCACTCGATGAGTACGATCTCATACTGAAAGGAACGAAGGATGAGCAGCGTGCTATAAATTTCCGCGAAAAAGTCTGCGACATCTCAGAGTTCCTTGAAGAACTTGGGGATCTGCAACCTATCCATGATTCAGGGCGCAAGCTGAGAGTGGCGTATCATGACGCATGCCATCTGGCCAATGCTCAAGGGGTAAGGTCCCAACCCCGCAACTTATTGCGGCGGATACCGGGCATTGAACTCTGTGAGATTGCCGATGGTCATCTTTGTTGTGGTTCGGCGGGCACCTACAACATCGATCAGCCTGAGGTTGCCAATTCTCTGGGAGAACAAAAAGTGTCTCACGTCCTAGCAACGAACCCCCAGGTCGTGGTGAGTGGCAACATCGGATGTTTGATTCAGCTGCGAACACACCTAGCCAAAAAAAATTCGCCCGTGGGTGTGTACCATACGATGCAAGTCCTACGCGACGCCTACCACGAATCCTGAGTCAACACGATCTGAGAAGTTTTCGATTTCGAGACGCACTAATTCCTCCACGACAGCCGAAGCAGATTCAGGTCGTCGGAGTGGGTCTTTCGCTAGCAGTCGGTGCACAAGCGAGGCTACTTGTTTAGGGAGTTTCGGAACATACTCTCGAACACAAGTTGGTTTCATTTCACGATGCTGGCGTACGAGTTCTTCAGGTGCATTGGCAATAAATGGCAACTTACCTGTAATCAATTCGTAAAGTGCAACACCCAGACTGTACAGATCACTCGCTGGTGCCGCTGCAAGACTGGAAGTTACAACCTCAGGCGCAACATAACTGAGCGTGCCGACAACTGCCCGGGATGACCAATGGCGTGCTTCCGAGGGTGCATGTGCAAAGCCAAGGTCAATCAACGTTGCATGTCCATCGCTCGAAACGACGATATTGCTCGGTTTGATATCGGCATGAATCATGCCAGCCCCTTCGTGCAAAGTAGCCAGTGCCTCGGCAACTTGGCGCACAATCCATAAGGTCGAAGGGAGGGTAAGACGTCCGCGTCCTGCAAGAGAACCCTGTTTGAGAATCACATCCAATGAATGCCCAGCCAATTTGGGAGTCACAAAATAAAAGGGAGCTTGCTGGACATTTGCAGACAACACGGGCAAGAGATGGGGATGTGAAATTTTTTGTCCCAACCAGGCAGCACGTCGTTGCATTTCTATCGCTTGAGCGTCACGCCACCATTCCTTGCGGAGCATTTTCACGACATAGTTGGCTGGTTGTTGGTTATCGACTCCAGCTGGTCGTGCTGCATAGACCCGGGACGTCTCGCTCTCATGCATCAGACGAACCAACTGCCAGGGACCCAGACGACCTACGGCCTGGTGTCGATCAGACGATTGAGTCTCTGCAAAATTAGGTCGAATCGAAGATGTGCTTTCAACAGTTGCCATGCAGAAGAGTAGGGGGTTGGAGCCAAAGGGTATGAGAAGCTAAGGAGTTTTCCTGATCCACAGTCTTGCCAGCAAGACAAACGCTCCTTTTCTCCATCGGAAGGTTTGGCTCCAGTCTCTACTGAAGAACAACTGATAGCAGCAAGGTTTGACATGCCCTGTTAAACTAGCGAAACAAGAGCGTATTTAACGGGGTGATTGAAGAAGTTCAAAAGAACTTTGGCTGCCCCAGCAAGTGTGTGATGCAAGATAGAATCTACGTCACGAGCCCTCTCTCCGGAACACTCTGGGATCTGCGTCTTAGGGATGGCAGCAAATGGCTGGCGGGAGAAGGTTGAGGAGGAGGATCACCAAGATTGAGCCTGGCCCGCAGTCTTACTACCCCAAGTATTTTGCGTAAATGGTTCGCGCTACTACCGGATCATCTGTGCCGCCAATAATCGTACGCCCATCTGCAAAAACAGTTAGGAGAAATCCTTCCACGGCTACGCGTATCAAAAAGCGATTGCTGGTGACTTTGCCCACTTTTTGCAACTTTTCCGCTAGCCGAGGTAGCTCAAGGGGTTCCTTATGATCAGGTAAGATCTGCACCGAATCGCGACCACATAGCCGCGTCACCGCGGCACCTCGTTGACCATTCAGCCACACAAAGTCGCCCTGGCCACAGGTCTGGCAATCTTCTTTTCGTCCTGCCTCGACACCGATCATCCGAAAACTATTATTCCATAGATCGATAAAGGTAATTCCCGAATTGAGCTGTTGACGATTGCCACTCAATAATTTGATGGCTTCCATTGCCTGCAATGAAGCAATCACGCTGACAATTGGCTCCAGGACTCCGGTCGTTTCGCAGTTAGGCAAAGCAGTGGCTGGTGGTGGTTCGGGCATAATGCAATTCAGGCAAGGAGTTTGGCCTGGTACAACTGCCAACGTTTGACCTTCCGTACCAACACACCCAGCAAAGATCCAGGGTTTATTGCAGGCAATCGCATAGTCATTGAGTAAATACCTCGTTTCAAAATTATCCGTACCATCAATGAGCAAATCCACATCGTCGGCGAACTGGCGAATGTTGGTCGAATTAACATCCGCTATGACGGACTCTATCTGCACGTTCGAGTTTATCTCGCGTAGACGCTGCGCTGCAGCAAAAGATTTTGGTAATTGCTCATTTGCATCGGATTCGTCAAAAAGCATTTGACGATGGAGATTTCCAATCTCAACAAAGTCGCGATCGACTACACGCACAAAACCTACCCCAGCACGCACGAGTGAATCAGCCACAACCGATCCGAGAGCGCCACAACCACAAATAAGCACTCGGCCTGACATCAATTTTCTTTGGCCCTCTTCGCCGAGCGGTGCAAATCGCACCTGGCGTTGATAGCGATCGAATATAGAACCTTTTGTTTTCATGTTGCTACAAAGTATCCAGAAAAATCAAATTGCGGAGCCAATTCTCTCTGCAGACGATCACTATACATTCTTCCTGCCAATAAATCTGAGTAGGATGTTCCACGTCGGATAGCAAGTACCGGTTTTTGGCAAGTTGCCAACCAAAGGGGTGGTAATTCGCCAGGATTAAGTTCCAAGGCGTAGAGATCGCATTCCACAGAAGTTGCCTCGGACTTGGTGGTGCTAGCAGCAATACACTGAGCCAGCAACATGGATGATTGATAGGTGCTTTGCATTTGCTCAGGCCTAAGCAATGCAATCAATGCTGCGGGGTTCCAAGTGAGGCGTCGCAGGTCCGCATCCAATGATGCGCCAGAATGACACATATCAATTACCAATGGTAAACCCAGTCGGCTTGCCATATCACACAATCCGTTTGGTGGAATCGAGACCAATAAAGCCGTTTGATCCTGACGCACCGCATCCGTTTCCTCAAAATGTGCTAGATCGACCCCAGCGCCGCGGAGTACCGTCCGCTTGCTTTCCAGCCATAAATGTTTGCCATTGGTTCCCCAACGTCGGAGCCCTATCTGATGCGTCTTGGTTTTTATTTTGCCACCGGCTTCCTGCAGCTCTAGATTGAGTTCATATCGAAATGGCAATTGGGGAGTCCAATAACAGGGGTCTGTTATCAGCACCTGTGCCAGGTGCTCTTGTTCGGGTTGGCCAGATAATCGCTGGACAGGATGCTCTGCAGCCAAAGTACGCGCAAATTCACACTGGGGTCCTCTTAAGCTACCTTGGACACTCTCAATTGTTCTGTCTTTTGGTCCGCATACATAGATGCGTGCTTCCGAATCTACTGAGTGTCCAGGCTGCAGGGTTAGTTGTTCACAGAGCATGATCCAGATTCACTCCGACTCGGCAACGGATTCACAAGTACCTTGAAGTTCCTTAGCCAGGAAACGTCCCGTCAGGGAATCCGGATGCTCAGCAATCTCCTCCGGTGATCCAAAAGCAACCAGTTGGCCGCCTTGATCAGCAGCTCCCGGCCCCAAATCAATCATATAGTCGGCAGCACGCATCATGAGCAAATTGTGTTCTACCACAACCAGCGAATGCCCCATAGCAATCAGTGAATCGAAACAATCCAGCAGTTTTAGTACGTCCGAATAATGCAAACCGGTGGTTGGCTCATCCAGTACAAAGAGAGTGCGACCCCGTCGTGCTGCTGCAATATAAGTGGCCATTTTAAGCCTTTGTGCTTCACCTCCCGAAAGCGTGTTTGCCGGCTGGCCAAGACGCAAATAATCCAGTCCGACATCGATAAGACATTTCAGCCGATTGAGAATCTTTCGTTGTCCACGAAAAAAAGCAAACGCCTCGCGTACTGACATGTCTAGTACCTCAGCAATATTGNAGCCACGATACTTAACATCGAGTACTTCGCGCCGGTAACGCTGACCCTGGCATTCTGTGCAGCGCATGTAAACGTCCGCCATGAGTCGCATGTCAATCTGTGTGTAGCCTTCGCCCTGGCAATCTTCGCAGCGGCCACCATCCACATTGAAAGAGAAATGGCTTGCTTTGAAATTTCGCGATTGGGCTTCGACGGTTGCCGCAAATAAAGCGCGAATTGGATCAAATGCTTTGAGATACGTAACCGGATTGGATCGCGGTGTGCGGCCAATAGGGNNTTGGTCGATCAAAACAGCGTCTTCTATCTGTTGAACTCCCTGCNGACCATCGTAGGAAGCTGGGGTTTCTGTATCAATATGCAGAGCTTCGGCTACCGCTGGAAACAATGTCTGTTCGACCAATGTACTCTTACCTGCCCCACTCACACCNGAGACAACGCAGAGAACTCCCAGTGGAAAATCCACGGTAACACCTTGCAAGTTGTTGCCCTTTGCACCTTCAAGACGCAACCAACCCTGATCGGTGNGGCGACGNGTACCCGTCTGCCCAGACGTACACCGTCCTGCCAGCCAGTCGCCCGTCCGACTCTCCTTGGAAGCCAGCATTTCTGGTGGCGACCCTTGAAAAACAATCTTGCCGCCAAATTCTCCAGCCCCAGGTCCCAATTCGATAATGTGATCCGCTGCCTGCAGAAGTGCTGGATTGTGTTCAACGACAGCAACCGTATTGCCCCGATCTCGCAGCTGCAAAATAGAGCTGACCATTTGAGGCATGTCGCCTGGATGTAGGCCTACACATGGTTCATCAAGTGCGTACAACATGCCAACCAAATTCGATCCTAATGCNGACGTTAGTGCAACACGCTGCGCCTCGCCCCCACTGAGAGTGCGCAGGGGTCGTTGTAATTGCAAATGCCCCACACCCACACGATCGAGATATCCCAACCGCGAAACGACTTGCTCAATGAGCATCTGGCCAACCTGCCGTTGCCAGGGAGTCCACTCGGTCTCATCAAACCAGGAAAGTGCCTCATGGATNTTCATCGCTGAAATATCTGCTATACTTTTTCCACCCAAACGAACAGCCAACGCAGAAGGGTTGAGACGTTTTCCCTGGCATACATTGCACGGATAGTAACTTCGCCAGCGGCTTAAGAACACTCGCAAGTGCATCTTGTACTTCCGACGTTCCAACCACTTGAAAAACCCATCCAGCCCCCCAAAGTCGCATTCTGGCACACCTTCTCGGATCAGCTGTAGCTGTTCTGGCTGCAGTTCGCTAAAGGGGATATTGACAGGTATCTTGTATTGGTCAGCCAGTGCCATCAACTCTTCAAGCTCGTGGGCATAGGCAGGTGTGTTCCAGGGTGCAATGGCACCCTCACGCAACGACTTCGAGGGATCGGGGACGACACGCTTCATATCGATGTCGATAACATTTCCAAATCCTTCGCATTCAGGACAAGCACCTAGTGGATTATTGAAACTAAGTAATTGTGGTTCTGGAGATGGATAGTCGATCGAACAAGATTCACAGCGGAAAAAACGGCTATACCGCCGCACNAGCCAGTTGCGGCCATCGANTTTAGTAATTTCTCCCCCATCACCCTTGTCTTCTTCAGCTCTCTGCTCAATCCATACCAGACAGGACCCGCGTCCCGCTTCGAGTGTATTTTCTAGAGAGTCTCGAAGCCGTGTTAAGGCTTCCAAAGTGATTTTTAAGCGATCAAATACTATATCCACACCCTGCTGGTCTGCTAAAACACTCGCGCTTGCCGTATCAAGATCTAAAATCTGGCCATTCACTATGCAGCGGCGATAGCCAAGAGCAACAAGATCGGCTAGCCACGACTCATTTTCTTGTAGAGCACTACGGTGTGCCGTAAAACCAATCATCAAGCGGGTTCCGTTGGAAAGCTGCTTTAATGAATCGGCCGCTGTTTCGGCAGAGTCTTGTTNGACATTCTTTTCACAGCCATGGCATATGACCAATCCAATTCTTGCAANCAACAACTGCAAATGTTCGTTAATCTGCGTGGCGCTGCCTACGGTGGCACGACTTGAACGACTTACATTTTTTCGTGTCACTGCTATCGAAGGAGGAATCCCNTCAATGCATTCCGCCTCAGGTTTATCCAGCTGTTGGAGAAACTGACGTGTATAAGTCGAAAAGCTCTCGATATAACGTCTCTGCCCTTCAGCATACAACGTGTCAAGCGCCAGGCTGGTCTTACCGCTACCGCTGACACCACAAAATGCCAGCAATTTCTTGTGGGGTAAATCAACGTCAACTTGACGTAGATTATTGACAGCGACACCGCGCAATCGGATTTCAGTAGGAGGTGCAGAATCGGGCATTCAGGGATGGATGGGGTAGGAGCAGGTTCATTGACGACCGCACGTAGAGGCCATAGCAAATCAATCTAAGCCAAAACGTGGTGATTGTGACTTGGGGCCAGTAGGGACATAGCNGGTAGGGACATAGCAGGTAGGGACATAGCTGGTAGGGACATAGCTGGTAGGGACATAGCTGGTAGGGATATAGCGGGTAGAGATATAGCGAGTAGTGTGGATACCTCCGACTTTATGTCCCACCTCTCTCTTAAAAGGACTTTCGGGTAGTAGCCAAACGCATTATTCTAGCCGATATTGAGGCCGCTGTACCACCCATTGAGCTGAACCAAAATATGTCCAAAAAGAAATGGAAAAACCCATTTTATGCACTTTTGATTCCTGCAGGGGCCGCGTTTTGTGTCTCGGCAATTGCCTATGGATTTATGGCGTTCCAGATGGTCAACGCCGGACGGTCTGGTGCTGCCAAGTTCGCTGACCACCCACTCTTTGTCTGGCTAAATCACCATGGCACAACACTCATTCTGATTGAACTGGCCATCCTGGCCGTGCTCACAATTGGTGCCATCAGTACTGATCGTTGGTGGACAAGTGAAGACTGAGCAGGAAGCAAGAATTGATGAGTTGCGCAAGCAAATCCGCGAGCACGATCGCCGCTATTACAACGATGCTGCGCCGACAATTTCGGATCGCGAGTACGACCGATTGCTTGACGAGCTCAAACAATTAGAAGCTAAAAATACGCATTACATCACTCCGGACAGCCCCACACAGCGAGTTGGCGGAGAACCTCTAGATGGATTTCGTAAAGTGGAGCATGCTTACCCAATGCTCTCAATTGACAATACGTACAATCGTGAAGATCTCAAAAAATGGATCGAGCGTTGCCAAGAAGCGTTAGGCGACCCGATCGATCAAGACGGTACATTGCCAGGTGGCTATCTGGCTGAACCTAAGATTGACGGTGTGGCAATTAATCTGCGTTACGAACAAGGACTCCTGGCGTTAGCTACCACACGAGGTGATGGCAGCCAAGGTGATGATGTGACTCAAAATGTTCGCACAATACGCTCCATTCCTCTGCGCCTTCAAAATTCAGAAAACACCTCCATACCCGAAGTGGTCGAAATCCGTGGCGAAATTTTCATGCCCAATTTTGAATTTGAACGTATCAACGAATCGTTCAGCGCTGCCGGTCAAGAAGGGTTTGCGAATCCACGCAATGCCACGGCTGGAACACTCAAACTTCTCGATTCTGAAACCGTAGCGCAGCGTAAGCTCCAGTTTATTGCACATGGTCGTGGAGAAGTCCTGGGATATGAATCTGCCACACAAAGCGAATTCCTCAGTGCGCTCGGGTCTTGGGGCATACCAACAAACCCACTTACCAAACCCTGCCAGGGAATCCACGAGATCTGGGAACTTATTCAAGAGTTTGACACCCATCGCAGCAATTTGACTTATGGAGTCGATGGTGTCGTGATCAAAGTCGACCCTCTCGATCTTCAAGAACGGCTCGGTACCACAAGCCGTTTTCCTCGATGGTGCATTGCCTACAAGTATCCCGCAGAACAGGCAGCCACACGACTCTTACAAGTCGATTGGCAAGTAGGCAAAACGGGCAAACTCACACCTCGCGCCACGATGGATCCCGTATTCATCGCAGGCACAACTGTCCAACATGCCACCCTTCACAATTATGGCGAAATCCTTCGCAAAGATATTCGTATTGGCGATTTGGTGATTATCGAAAAGGCTGGGGAGATCATTCCGCAAGTGGTACGTGTAGAAATTGCAGAGCGTCCACACAAATCATCTCCTATCCAACCGCCAACAGAATGCCCCGATTGTCAGGGAGAAATAGAAGCAGAACATGATGATAGCGGTAAAGAAACATCTCGCTTTTGTGTAAATCCTGAATGCCCTGCCCAACTACGTGAGCGACTTATCCATTTTGCAGCGCGAGGCCAGATGAATATCGATGGCATGGGCGAAAAAGTCATTCATCAGTTGTCAGGTGCTGGATTACTGAATTCTTTTGGTGATATTTTTAAACTCTCCCAAAGGCGAGAAGCATTGCTCAATCTTGAGCGGATGGGCGAGAAAAAAG
>PATG01000062.1 GCA_002713555.1 Planctomycetaceae bacterium | reverse complement strand
GCGTGGAACAACTATTGTCGCAGTGCGATACGAAATAGCCCCTGAATGCGGGTGCTAGCCAAAAAAACCTATTCATTTTTCGGCAATCTCGTTCCTGAACCTGCCAGCATCTGGATTTTATGGACCGGAGTTATTACGCTGGGGCTCTTAAGCCGTTACCGGGTGAACAATTCTGCTGCCTGAAAGTAGACGCATGGACTGGCTGTTCGAGCGCATGATCGAACTTGCAGCCTGGGCTGCTTTTATCTTGGGAATTGTGTTCCTTTGCGACTGGTTGTGGATGCTTTTTTTCTGGATGCAAGACATTAACGCCGACGGGAGCTCGGCTTATCTGGCACAAAGTTGTCCGGCCGCAATCAAATTCATCGGCGCTGCACTTGCTCTGGGGACTTTGGCAGTCATCGATCGTTACGTATTCGATCTAGATGATAAGGAAATAAGCCTGGTGCCAGGCAGGNTACTTCTCCGAACTCTCTGCAACTTTCTGAATNCTCTGCAACACAGGNTCTCTACAACACGGGGCCTCTGCAACATTACCGTTCGTCCCGTGAGAGGGTCGTGCAAGCTGAAGTGCTCTTAATGAAGCAATCTTTGGCGGAAGTCTTTCTCGTTGAGAATTTCCCCTTCGAGCACCAATTCAAATTTTAATTCTGTCTCCGGCCAGCCGAAGCATGTGAGCAATGTGTCCAAGCTCTCCAGCGGACAAGCGCCGCGCAGCTCCACTCGATGGAGGCGATTGCAAAAATCAAATAAATGCCCATCGATTTGCCAGCGGTCCGCACCCGCTGCTCCGGACCAGATCCAGGATCCATCCGGTTCAAAAATCATCCTTGGCAATGCTTCCAGCCGTTGGGCCGCTTGCTCCCAAGTGCAGGCAAATTCGGNCTGGCCGAATACATGGACGTGAAAAGGAACCATCACCNTAGTACTTGGGGTTTGCTGTCGATGCATTGCTTATCCAAAATCCTTGATCCTAATTCATGAGCTCCTCAAGCTACTAAATATTGCCTGCAGAGCAAGTTGGACATTCTTGAATTGGGTCGTAGAGGTTCCACCCAATACTGAAAGTCTAGACCGAGAAGTATAACTCGGCATACGGCTTAGGCCACAGTCACTTCTGACGCCCAACATCGATTACCCCCCAATTTCCTTCCGAATGGATTCCCACATCAGCAGGTGAGAGTAGTGCTATGATTATCCGAGAGGTGGTTGTCATCTCTGAAGGCGCGTTCGTCACATGGATGGACAAGAGCCGAATGAGGGCACGGAATTTCTCTCCGGATATGAACGCCGCGACTACAATCTTAGATACAACGACCTGTCAACACAAATTCTCGCTGCAGGGATAACGGATTAGCCTTTCAAGGGTGCTCAAAGAAGATTGAACGAGCCCGCGTATTTCATCCGTTTTTGATATTTGGTCAATACATCGCGAGTTGTGATAAATGGGTCACCCTTCAAANGACCAGATAATGCAGCCATGGGTATACTTGAGATTTCTAAATAGAAAAGGTACTTTTTTAGCCTTGCTGCACTNTCGTGACTAAAAAGTAGTCTAGCGANANGAGCCATCCAAAACTGGCTAGGGTGTTTGCANGTTTTAATTCACGAGATGAAGGTTTACTCCACCATGCTTTCGATCGCACAATTTGGTCCTCTCAACTATACCATCCTAGGTGTCTATCTGGCCCTGATGTTTGTCGTAGGGGTGCTCGTTGCCGGNAAGCAACGAACGACCGAGGACTACTTTCTGGCCGGTCGTCGCATGCCCTGGCTGGTGGTAGCCATGAGCATGTTTGCGTCGATCACCAGCGCAACATCCTACATGGGGATTCCCGGCGATGCCTACTCCGAAAACTGCTCTCTCATTCTTGTGGGTGTGGCCAGCCTGCTGGTCGCCCCACTATTGATCGGTGTCTTTTATCCCTTCTACCATCGACTCGGAGTGACCACTTCATTTGAATATATCGGTCATCGCTTTGGACAGCCCGCTCGCTTATCGGTTTCTGCACTCTTTCTACTGGCTCGACTCGGCTGGTTGGGCGTGGTGATCTATTCTCCCGCACTGGCAATTTCGGTCACGACCGGAGTGAACCTGTATTTTGCAATTGTGCTGATGGGTATCCTGGCCATCTCCTATACCGTCATNGGTGGGCTGGCAGCCGTGTTGTGGACAGACATGCTGCAGTTCATCATCTTGACCGGTGGGGCGATCTGGGTAGCCGTAACATTGATCTCAAGCGTTCCTGATGGGCTGGAAGGTATCATGACCACAGCGCGCGAAGCGGATCACCTCCTGCGCTGGGACGTGAACATGGTGTCAATGAGTGCCACAGTCGTTTTGTTCAGCTATTTTTTAAACCTGATGCAAGATTACGGTGCCGACCAGGTCACCGTGCAGCGACTGATGTCCACCAAAACTTTTGGCGGGATGGCAAGGGCAACGATACTCAATGCTGTGTTCGATTTGGTGATCGTGGGATTGCTGTTGTTCCTNGGACTCGGAATGTTTGCCTACTACCAGAATTTTCCTGAATTGCTGCCCCAGGACATTACNGGTGCGAAAGTATTGCCACATTACATCGTGCATGCGCTACCCAACGGTGTTTCGGGGCTGCTGATCACGGCACTGTTTGCCGCTGCCATGTCCAGCATGGATTCAGGGATCAACACACTGGCAACGGTAATCATCAATGATTTTGTGAAGCCTCTGCGCCGTCACGATTCTGGAGAAGAGCACGACGTTTTTTTGGCACGCGTCTTGACATTGCTATTGGGCGTGCTGGCTATTGGCGCTGCTTGCTATGCATCGACTTATAATGATCGGGTTCTCAAAGCGGCGGCAGCGCTGCTAAGTCTATTCAGTGGCCCTATTCTGGCTCTCTTTTTACTCGGCATGCTGACCCGACGAGGGAATTATTATGGCTGGTGTTTTGCCGCTGTGGTTTCGATCGGCTCGTCGGTGTGGCTGCAGAACTATACGTTTTCCGAAAGTGGACTGGGAATCCATTGGACGTTTTACTTTCCGTTTTCGTTTGGTATCTGTTTCTTAAGCAGTCTGGCCATCAGTTGCGTGTGGCCAGGCAAACAATCTTCACCAGAACTTACCGTATGGGGAACAAAGGACCCTCATCCGTAGTTGCAGTTGATTGAATTTCCCAAGTAACTACTGCTCTAAATTTGAAATACTGGTGCTGTTGTTTNAACTGCGGAGATGGGTGCAAGCACCAGTGCTATGAACATTTTTGCTCATGTTTTTGAGGTGCTCAACACACGATATCCAGAAGTCTGGCGACATCTGCTACGGATGGGGAAGGGAGAAGAGAGAAGGGCGTTGCATTCAAATGGGGGGGATTCCCCATGGGATGATCATTATTCGGGTGGCAATTGATGTCCCATTTTGTCGCGTTTGGTTGCCATATACTCTGAATTACGCTCATGGATCGGAGGTACGATGGGCACCTGGTCCACAACCCCTAAATCAAAGCCTCCATAGATGAAGGCATCGGTCTTTTTAGGATTGTTGGTTAGCAGCCGCACATTGGTAAGTCCTAAGTCTTTCAGAAGTTGAATGCCAATACCGTAATCGCGCGGATCGGCCTTGTAGCCGAGTGCCAGATTGGCTTCCACCGTGTCGAGTCCTTCATCCTGTAACTTGTATGCTTTGATCTTTTCGACCAACCCTATACCTCGACCTTCTTGGGGCAGATAGACCAGCACACCACATCCTTCCNGGCGAATCATATCCAGTGCCATGTGAAGTTGGTCGCCGCAATCACAACGTAGCGATTCAAGCAAGTCCCCCGTAAAACACGACGAATGCAAACGTACCAATGGTGCGGTCGATTTAGTGAGATCACCAATGACAAACGCAATCGGTTCCTGCAATTCGTAATGGACACCGTAGGCAATAATTTGACCTTCGCCATACCGCGTCGGCAAACGTGCTTCGGCCTGACGGTATACCAGTTTTTCGCGAATACGACGATACGCTATCAATTGCTCAATGGAGATGATCGGCAGGTCGAATTTCTCCGAAAGTTCTCGCAGTTCGTGACGACTGGCCCGATCGCCTGCGTCGTCCAATATTTCACAGAGCGCTCCGGCTGGTGTAAGCCCTGCCATGCGTGCCAGATCAACGGCCGCTTCGGTATGTCCGGCCCGTCGTAGCACGCCACCTTCTTTGGCCACCAGGGGGAACAAGTGACCCGGGCGATGGAAATCAGACGCAACACTATTTGGGTCGCACAATGCCTGGATCGTTTTAGACCGTTCGGCGGCCGTGATGCCGGTGCGCGTGGTACGATGGTCCACAGGCACCGTATAATTTGTTCCCAGCGGTGCCGTGTTATCGTCAACCATTGGCTGCAGATGAAGCCGCTCGCTGACTGCTGGCAGGATGGGCATGCAAAGCTGGCCCCGACCATGGGTGATCATAAAATTGACCATCTCTGGCGATATTTTTTCTGCCGCACAAATAAAATCGCCTTCGTTTTCTCGATCCTCGGCATCGACAACGATTANNGTNCCGCCTTGGCGAATTGCCTCGACGGCTTCTTCAATGGTAGAAAATTTGCTAGTCACGGAGTTGGTTGCTCATCTAGGATAAAGGGAAATAGCTCAAGAGATTTACNTATGACAGCATCAGGCAACTTGGCGTTCACGCTGGCGTCTAAGATTATTATAAGTAGTAGAAGGAGTTTCGACCAATGACCAAATACCGTAGCTTCAAATTTCTCTTCGCCATACTGCTTTGGTGGGGAGGANCCATCGCGGCAGCAGCCGAGCAATTCGAGACCCGACTGGGGGTAGTCTATGNCGAACGGGAATCCGGCCCCTTGAAGGCTGATCTCTATCTGCCCCAAGGAGCAGGTCCTTTTCCTGGAGTGCTGGTTGTACATGGCGGAGCCTGGTGTATGGGCAGTCGCGCCCAGTTGGGCGGATTCGCAAAAATGTTGGCTCGCCACAATATGGTGGCTGTGGCAATCAGTTACCGGCTGGCACCGAAGCATAAGTTTCCTGCTCAAATCGAAGATTGCAAAGCGGCCGTTCGCTGGATGCGTTCTCAGGCAGAACAACTCAAAATCGATCCGCAACGGCTGGGCGCGTTTGGCTATTCGGCGGGGGCTCACCTGGCAACCTTGCTGGGGACCACCGATGCCAGCAATGGGCTGGAAGGTGTTCCAGACCCCAGCCAACATCCCAATACGCGCTTGCAAGCCGTTGCAGGTGGTGGCATGCCCTGCGACTTTCGCATCCTGGAGATGGACTCAAAACGATTGGCTTTCTGGTTGGGAGGAACGCGACGTCAAATGGGTGATGTCTACCGCAAAGCTTCGCCCAGGGCTTTTGCCACCAAGGACGATCCTCCTATGTTCTTCTTTCATGGTGAAAAAGATGATCTGGTGCCCCTGCTAAGCCCACAAGCCATGTGCCAGTCACTCCGTGATGTTGGCGTATCTGCGGAGCTGTACGTGGTTCCCAAGATTGGCCATAATTTTGCCATCTGGAACAGTACAGCCCTCGAGATGAGCCTGCAGTTTCTGGCAAACAACCTGGCAGCGGATGAGCAGCAGTGAGCACTCCATGCATTTCTCCCCTCCCTCGTGAAGAGTACATCGAGCAAGTCCATTTTTTCACCGTGCTCGGTGAGCGTCTCACAGACAATCTTCCGGCCCAGGAAGTCCTGGCAGTGGTACGCGAAGAGATTCTAGCAACCACAAAGCTCCCGCTGGCTATCGATTTTTTACTCTCCGAGCTTCGGCACGTGGGTATGTTTTCGCAAGGAATGCTACGACTGTCCCATTATTTTTCGCCTTTTCAGTGTTTTGTCATGCATGAGGCCGAAAGCGACCACAGCCGATTTGACTTGCGTGTGGGTCTTGAGATTCTTAGTCGAGAGGCCAAATACCGGACAGAACCCAATATTAGTCTGGCGGGGCTGTTTCTCTATCAATTCGAAGCCCTTTGCCGCAATCGGCTGGGTTACGACGAGGGCCTCGAAGCAATGGCCCAGGACCCCTCCTACAATGTGGACTGGCAAGAATGGATTCTCACTGTGAGACGTCAAATTGGCATCGTAGAGTTGGCAAACCTGATCTATGTACGTAGCGAATATTATCTCCAACGCCAGCAAACCCACCCTCCTACCAGTGTAGAAAAGACACTCTTTGGTATTCAGGAGGGACGGATCGCCTGGGCCAATCGCCAAAAAGAACCCCTGCTGCTATTTGCCGCACTTCACCGTCAGCTCGGCTACCCAAAGGTCCCACGTACTCGACAAGCGGATCCCGAGGAGCGTCTCCTGCCCGTGCTGGCACGACGGGTAGAGCAGNTAGAAGCCCGTTTAAAGCTAGTTGAAGAAGANCAGCGAGGCGGGATTCAATTGGAACGCTTTTACAGCCCGGAGCTGAAACCCGAGGATGAGGGCTGAAGTGCCGTCGTATCTTGCTGCCANCTGAGAGACTCTGGCTAAAGACATGAGCACAGAGTCCCCCCCAGAACCCGAANCTTTTGAAATCATAAAAACCACCCCCGTTTTNCTGATTTGCTGTTCAATACAAGACGAGGGCATGGTAGAGTCACTAGAGGTGAAATCTGTTGTTTTTACTGTCGTTTACTGCTATAGCCCGTAGTATTTGAATTGGTCTGTGAGAAAGCGCCCGCACGGTGAGTTTTCAGCTCAGTCTTAGCACCGAGTCGGTGGCGTCCGCCTACCCCGACGAGCCCTTATTTGTTGCTCCCGANGCCTCGGTAGGCGAAGTGCTGCAATTGTTGCGCGCACAACGCAATGGGAGCGCTCTGATTTGCGATAACTCTGCTGCACACTCCAGCAGCAGTGACGCATCTTCGAACAATGGAAAACCTGCCAGTGGCAAGCTACTGGGTATTTTTACCGAACGAGATGCCTTGCGCCTCATGGCCAGTGGCGGCAACATGGACCAGGAAGTAGCCGCGGTCATGTCCAAAGACCCTGTCTGNCTGCAAGCAGATACGAAAGTCAGTAGCGCAATCCATACGATGTCTGAAGGCGGTTATCGACATTTGCCAATCCTGAATAACGATGGCATGCCCACAGGCATGGCCACCGTCTACGGTATCATGCATTTTCTGGTCGATCACTTTCCGCAAACTATCTACAACCTGCCCCCCAAACCGAGCGCGGGTCCAGTCGATCGAGAAGGCGCTTAGTTTTGAACAATTTAAGTACTATTTATCTTAGTATTCAGAAAATTTATACCCCCAACCTTTGAAAGAAACNTCGGCAATTATGGCCACTTCGACNCCCTCAAAACCTATCTCCAATCTCACCGAAGCAACCGTGCGCTTTTGCGGCGACTCCGGTGACGGCATGCAACTGGCAGGAACCCAATTCACCAACACCTCTGCGTTGTTGGGCAACGATGTTGCCACCTTTCCAGATTTCCCTGCCGAGATTCGTGCACCACGCGGTACCAAAGCGGGTGTCAGCGGATTTCAGATTCACTTCTCCAGCAACGAGATCTTTACACCGGGTGATACGGTAGACGCCCTGGTTGCCATGAACCCGGCCGCACTGGCTACCAATCTGAGCGATTTGCGTGATGGCGGAGTCTTGCTCGTCAACAAAGATGCCTTTGAGAAGAAGGGGCTTGAGCAGGCTGGATACGAAACCAACCCGCTTGAAGATGGCAGTCTCGACAATTACAAACTGCACTCGGTCGAAATGACCAAGCTAACGCGTCTGGCTGTCGAAGATTGCGGCCTTAGCCAAAAAGAAGCCGATCGATGTCGTAACTTCTTTGCGATGGGACTCGTTTTTTGGCTCTACGATCGCCCCTTGGATCCAACTCTGCGCTTTATCGAACAAAAGTTTGGGNCCAAGGTTCCACAAGTTGCTCANGCCAATACGCAAGCCCTGAAAAAGGGTTTTCATTACGGCGAAACGGTCGAGGCAATCAACACACAATTCCATGTTGAACCGGCCCAGCTGCTCCCTGGCACCTACCGGAACATCATGGGGAATACGGCTTTGGCCTGGGGTTTGATTGCGGCTGCTCGGATGAGCGAGAAGCGGCTCTTCCTGGGTGCCTACCCGATTACGCCGGCCAGTGATATTCTGCACGAACTTACCAAGCACAAGCATTTTGACGTACTCACCTTTCAGGCTGAGGATGAAATTGCTGCGATGACTGCAACCATTGGCGCCGCCTTTGCGGGAGCCATGAGTGTCACCGCCAGTAGTGGACCGGGAATCGCTCTCAAAGGTGAAGGTCTGGGGCTGGCCGTTATTACCGAATTGCCCATGGTTGTTATTAACGTCCAGCGCGGNGGTCCCTCCACGGGCTTGCCCACCAAAACCGAACAAGCCGACTTATTCCAAGCCATGTACGGGCGCAACGGCGAATGCCCNATGCCCATTATCGCCTCACGCAGCCNGGGCGATTGTTTTGAAGTTGCACAAGAGGCCTGGCGTTTGGCCGTGCGATACATGACCCCGGTGATGCTGTTAACCGATGGGTACATCGCCAACGGATCGGAGCCTTGGAGAATACCTGAACTCTCCGANATTTCTAAGATTCCTGTCCAGCATCCGGGCCCCCTCAATAACGGAGACACTTTTCAGCCTTACCAGCGTGACGAACGCTTGTCACGCCCGTGGGCCATCCCCGGTACGCCTACCTTGGAACACCGACTTGGTGGTCTTGAAAAGCAGGACATCACGGGCAACGTCAGTTATGATCCTGACAACCATGAGCATATGTGCAAACTCAGGGCACAAAAAGTTGCCAATATTGCTGAGGATATTCCGCTGCAAGAATTAGACGGTCCAGAAAGCGGCGACCTGCTGGTACTCAGTTGGGGTGGCCCTTATGGCGCCTGTGCAACGGCCGTCCATCAGGCTCAGTCCGCGGGCAAAAAAGTAAGCCACTGTCACCTGCGTTATCTCAACCCATTCCCNAAGAACCTTAGGGATATCCTCTCCCGTTTCAATAAAATCTTGATCCCCGAATTAAATTTGGGCCAATTGGATCTAATCATTCGTGCCAGTTTTATGATTGAAACTGTCAGTTTGAACAAGATCCAGGGTAAGCCCTTTANTGTTGCAGAAATCCTGAGCAAGATTGAAGAGTTGGCATAAAGGACAGTCGTTACTGACAACACGCTCAAACTGAATACCTGAACTGAATACCTGAAATAATTTCTACACTTGATTCCTATTTAGCATCCCCCAACGTACAACAAACCTCATGAGCATCGAAACCACACTCCCCGTTTTGAAACCCGCCGATTTTGCCAGCGATCAGGACGTTCGCTGGTGTCCCGGGTGCGGCGATTATTCCATATTGGCCCAGATGAAAAAGATGTTGCCCACCCTGGGTATGCCGCGTGAAAACATCGTGTTCATCTCGGGNATCGGCTGTTCAAGTCGATTTCCCTATTACATGAACACCTACGGCATGCACTCCATCCACGGCCGCGCACCAGCCGTAGCGACGGGCCTCAAAACTTGTCGACCTGACTTGCAGGTTTGGGTGATCACGGGTGACGGGGATGGCCTTTCGATTGGTGGCAATCATTTGATGCATTGCATTCGCCGTAATATGGACTTGAATATTGTGCTCTTCAACAACCGTATTTACGGACTGACCAAAGGCCAATACTCTCCCACTTCACCGCTCGGCAAAAAGACCAAGAGTACCCCCATGGGTGCCATCGACAATCCCCTGCACCCTCTCTCCATCGCCATTGGATGCGAAGCAACATTTGTGGCTCGAAGTATTGATACCAATATCAAACATCTGAGCGCAACGCTCAAACGTGCAGCGGACCATCAGGGGACCGCCTTTGTCGAGGTTTACCAGAATTGCAACGTCTTCAATGACAAGGCTTGGGAATATGCGACCAACCGCGAATCCAAGGCAGATACAACACTCGAACTCGAGCACGGCAAGCCACTCATCTTTGGCAAAGATCGCAGCAAAGGCATAAGACTCAATGGCCTGGACCCAGAAGTGGTTGATTTGGGCAAAGGCATTACCGAAGACGACCTGCTCTTCCACGACGAACGTAGTCCCGAGCCTAGTTTGGCCTATTTGCTCAGCCGCATGCGGTATGAGGATGGTTTTCCGGAACCGATTGGCGTATTCCGATCGGTCGACGCACCACGCTACGATGTATCGATCAACGAACAAGTCGAAGCGGCTACCAAAGCCAATGGGGTGGGTGATTTAGAATCGCTCTTCCATTCAGGTGAGACCTGGAAAGTCACATGATTAGTTGTCCCTTTTGTGGATCTNAAAACCTGCAGGGTGCCGATGTCTGCGACACGTGCTCCAATTCGCTCACGCACTTGAGCATTCCACGTCCTGCCAATCCTGTCGAACGGGGCTTGCTCAAGGATCGTATTCGCTCCTTGGAACCAAAAATACCCTTTGCCGTTCCGGCCGATACTCCTATCGGCCATGTGCTCAAAAAGATGATCACCGAATCGTTCGGCTGTGTTATGATCGTCCGTGACGAAGCACTCTTAGGTATTTTCAGCGAACGTGATGCGCTGATGAAACTCAACAGCGATGCCGCGCAGTATGCCGAGCAGCCCATCAGTTCGGTGATGACCCCTGAGCCTGTCACGCTGGAACTAAACGACAAAATCGCTTTTGCGTTACACAAAATGCATGTCGGTGGTTATCGGCATTTGCCAATTATGGACGGGGGGAAGCTGGTGGGAGTCATATCAATCCGCGATATCCTCAGCTATGTCACTGAGCGTAGTACGGTCGCAGCGGCTCAATAGACACCGTGCCCGGCGGGACTTACTTTTTTTCCTCTTCCCCTTCTCTGCTCGCTTGAGGACTTTCCAAGCTGTCCGGGCATATTGGTTGTCCAAGCGGGCAAGCCTGACCTGGCGAATATCGATTGCCCGTGGCTTGCTGAGCGGACCTTTTACCAACACAAAAGGCAGGCAAACGGCCAGCACCTTGAGTGGCTGGCCACTATACGAGTGCGGGAAATTCAATGCGTACCGTTTGCTGCCGATCTGTCAGCACACTGTCACCACACCAGCAAAATGACGGATAGTCATATGTCTCGTAGAGGGGTGCCACGAAGTCGCTAATGCAAATGTCTTCTGGCGCAAGGGTTTTTACCAGCGATGGCGCTGCGAGTGGGTCTACATTTTTTGAATTAGTACGGGACATGAGTGGGGAGACACTGCCCAGCCATGGTGGGTTCGCTGCCTATCAAAGGACCCTGTAGCNGACGCCCTCTGTGGCGATTGCGTGCATATCTCTAGAAAATGGGCTTGATGTTTTTCAGCCTAGCTTCGGTCTCAGCCATCAGCAAATCCTCAGCAGCTTCGTCGGCCGCTTCGTAAGTCACCGAAAAACGCAAGAACGCACCCGCATCATCCCAGGGAACCGTGCATATCGACTGTTCGGTGATGAGATACTGACTGGCTGCTTCTGCATCGGCAAAGGAGGGGCCTCCTTCCAGTCCGCTAGGCGCGGGCGTGTACAAAAAGTATGTCCCGCCGGGCACTTCACACCTAAAACCGCAACGCTGGAGCATGGCAACCAATTTTTCCAAGCGGCGATTGTACTTGGCATNAATGCGTCGAGGGATGGATTCGTCGTCGAGTGCTGCAGCTGCCGCTTTTTGAATCGCAATAAACTGACCAGAGTCGCAATTGTCTTTGACATCCGCGAAGGCGCTCACGAGACGCTCATGCCCACAAACCCAACCCATGCGCCAGCCGATCATGTCAAAACCCTTGGACATCGAATGCACTTCGACCCCCACGTCTTTTGCTCCTGGCACACTCAGAAAACTATTCGGCTCGCGATCAAATGAGAGCAAGGCATGCGCCGCATCCTGGACCACAATCAGACCGTGCTCTTGGGCAAACCGAACCACCTGCTCGTAAAATTCATGTGGGGCCGTTGCGCCGGTCGGGCTATTGGGGTAGCAGAGCACCAGCAGCTTGGCCTTGGCCAAAATGTCGGCAGAGATACTCGTNAGGTCTGGTAAAAAGTTATTTTCTGCCAGCAATGGCAACTTGTGGACAATGCCTCCATAGTAGCCCGTATGCGTACCAGCTACCGGATAACCGGGCACGGTCATCAGGGTGATATCCCCCGGATTGATAAATGCTGCCGGCAAGATCGACAGGGCCGTCTTCGAACCGATGCAATGATTGACTTCAGTAGCCGGATCCAGATCCACGCCGTACTCACGCNGCATGAACCGGGCTACGGCTTCTTTGAACTGATCCACGCCATTGTCGGCATATCCGCGATTCTCCGGCTTGTTGATCTCCTGGGCCATCACGCGGCGCACGCTTTCATCGGCCATCGAATCGTTTTCGCCAATCCCAAAATCAAGCAACTGCCGATCAGGATACTCAGCCAATGCTTTGCGCTTGGCGCGCTTGATTTTTTCGAACTTATAAATCGCCGTGCTTTTACCGTACTGATTGCCGCCAATGCGGTCGGCGAATAGCTGCTGAAAATAGGGATCGGACATTTTCTGGTCGTGGACTCTATGTTTGGGTAAGGGAAGTAGCGGGTGAAATATGTGTGGTAGATTACCCCATTGCTGTCGGACCGACAACCGACCCGAGGATATTCGCTACAACACGGCCGTAGGGTGCTAGTCCCTGTTGATTTACAGCTTAGCGCGCTCTCTGGTGCGTTACGCTTCGCTTCACGCACCCTCACTATGCGCTATAATCCGGAGTCGATTGAAGAGGGGTACTGTTAGATCCTTCGGTTTGGCTAGTTTGTTCAGGCGCTATTAGTAAAAATCCTCTCCCCCGTAAAACTCCTCTTCCTCCGTCGGTGGAACAGGCATTTTAAACTTGGGCACGGGAACGCAAATCACCAGATCATGATTCCGGTAATCTTCCACAAAATCTTCTGGCACTTCGTCTGCCCATTCTCCCTCAATAATCTGCCCGTCGTAATGCGTGCCACTCTGCGAGCTCCGATGAGACTGCCGCCGCTAGATCCCCACCACAGCGCGCCATGTCTTGGCCATCAGCGCGTGGCCAGCCATACTAGGATGCACTCCGTCACCCGCCCAATACTGNGGCTGACTGCCAGCCGCAACCGCTTCATCAAACATCGTTTGAAAAGGCACCCANAGCGTTTTCGCACTTGTGGCTACTTCCTTCGCCGCCGCCCGACGTTGGTCAAANTCAGGAAACCATGTCTCTTTGACTGCGCCACAACGCAAAACGAACGGTTCACAAACCACCAGGGTGACTTGCGGCAAAGCTTGACGTGTTTGGGTCAGCAGGTCAGCAAACTCCCTCTGGTAGTCGGCGACGGTTCCATCGTAGCGACCATTCAGCTTATGCCAGATATCATTCACCCCAATCAAGATGCTCAGCACCGTAGGTTTCAGATCCAGACAATCTGCTTGCCAGCGTGCCTGCAGATCGGGAACCTTATTACCACTGATACCTCGATTGAAAACACGCAGCCCCAAGGCAGGCTGGTCTCGTAGTAACTCACAACCAATCAACATGGGGTATCCGTCTCCCATCGCTTGCGGATGATTGGCTTGTGCTTGTGCTCGTCGATCACGTCGAGCGTCTGTAATCGAGTCGCCTTGGAATAAGACGATCGAGTCTTTACTCAGCTGAATCGCATCTGCCGCCCGCGCGGAACGCGTTGCAACGCTGCATGCAGCCGCTACTCCTGCCGCCCTCACGGTGTTTTCGATCAGCTGCCGACGGTTGAGTGAGTTGGATCCCATGTTCACCTCGTTTCAATCTTGAAATACTGCAAACCTACCAGGATACCATTAAACGCATCCCTGTGGCTGCCCCTAAACACTGCACGCTAAAGCGGCCGGCGGCAGGATGTTTTCCTGGGTCCATGGTCGAATTCGCACCACATCAATAACTTCATCGGCCTTACCACCTTGCAATTCACCCTTCCGCAATTTCGCATCCATGNCCGCTGGCCGATCNCACTGCTGGTCCAGCCACATGGCAACTTGCTCTCGTACTCGTGTGTCGTAAATTGGCACCAAGCTCTCCTCGGGAGAGGATATTTCCTCCATCCCCAAAGCTTCGCAAAGAGGCAACCAATGCTCAGAAATCAGATCGCCANGCCAGAGCGCCCTCTGTGGCGCTTGCGGGCGTAACTGATTGCTTCGAGTCGGTAAAGTGTTAGCCCGACGGTACATCAGGCTGAGAATCACTCGCAACGATATCCCCACCNGCATCAACTTCTTCTTCTGCCGGTACGCAAACGAGCGCGGCCAAGGTGTCGCCCTCGTCGAGTTTCATGATGCGGACACCTTGTGTGTTGCGGCCAATATCATTGAAATCGCTGACCTTAACACGCTGGATCTTGCCGCGTGAAGTCATCATCATCAACTCGTCCGTATCGTCCACGCGTACGATACCAATCACCGCTCCATTGCGGTCGGTCGTCTTGATATCTCTGAGGCCCTTGCCACCTCGATTTTGTGTCCGGTATCGGAAGGTGCTGCTCGTTTCGTCTTCGTTCGTTTCATTCTCTAATTGGGTCGCATTGGGGCCAAAGGGAGTTCGCTTGCCAAAGCCATTCACACAGGCCGTAAATAACGAAGCCTCAGGGTCGGCCACCACCATACCCACCAATTTGTCACCTTTGCTAAGATTGATGCCTTTGACGCCACTCGTATTGCGACCCATCGGCCTGGCATCTGCTTCGCCAAACCGAATAGCCAGACCGTTGGATGTCGAAAGCACCAATTCATCACCCGGCTTGGTGACTACCACATCGACCAGTTCGTCATCGTCTTTGAGCTTGATGGCAATGATACCCGTCTTCATTGGACGGCTATAAGCTTTGAGCAGGGTTTTTTTGACGAGACCATTGCGTGTGGCCATGACCAAAGAATGGTCTGGCAAATCAAAATCTCGCACCGCGCGGCAATCTGCGATCTGCTCCCCTTCGGCCAGATTGAGCAGGTTCACAACGGCCCGACCTTTGGCATCGCGAGACAACTGGGGCAACTTATAAACCTTTTGCCAGTAGACTTTACCCTTGTTGGTAAAGAAGAGCAGATAGTCATGNGTACTNGTGACAAACAAGTGTTCTACGGGATCGTCTTCGTCTGTCTTGGCTCCCTTAACCCCCTTGCCACCTCGGCGTTGGGCTCGGTAAACACTTGACGGTGTACGTTTGATGTAGCCGTTGTGCGAAATAGAGACCACCATCTGCTCTTCTTCAATCAGGTCTTCTAGATCGACATTGCCAATCTCTTCATGCGATATCTCAGTCCTGCGCGAATTGGCATGCTTGGCAATCAACATCTGGCAATCTTCGCGGATAATCGCATAAATGTTTGCTTGATCCGAAAGAATCGTGTTGTAGCCGTCGATTTCTTCAATCAATTTATTGTGTTCGTCGGCAAGCTTTTCCTGCTCCAGATTCACCAACTGGCCCAGGGTCATACGGAGAATCGCATCGGCCTGAACGGGAGTGAGAGAATAATCCTCTGCCACGCCGCGCTCTTCCTGAAACTGCGCAAAACCCACGTCACCCAAAGCACGTTGCAACAGTGCGCTAGGGGTCTTAATCGCCATCAGCGCCTGCTTGGCCTCAGGCTGCGTTTTGGACGCGCGTATAACGCGGATCACTTCGTCTATATTGGCGTGAGCCAGCAACAAGCCTTGTACCGTGTGTTTGCGTCGGCGCGCCTTGGCCAACAAAAACAATGTACGGCGACGAATGACNGTGACACGATGCCGGACAAACTCTTCCAGCATCTCCTTCAGATTCATAACCCTCGGCTTGCCGTCAACGAGAGCCAGAAAAATGATCGAAAAAGAATCCTGCAATGGCGAGAACTTGTACAACTGGTTGAGCACCACATCAGGATCCGCATCCCGCTTGAGTTCCAGAATGAGACGGACCGGTTCCTTCAGATCGCTTTCGTTGCGAGTGGCAGCAATACCAGGAATTTTGCCGTCATTGGCCAACTGGGCGATCCTTTCTTCGATGCGATCGCGAGCCTGCTGGAACGGAATTTCGTGAATGATGATGCGCGTTTTTTTACCCGATTCATCGATGCTCGTACGGGCTCGTACCGTAATCGTACTGCGGCCCGTCTCATAGCCTTTCCAAATTGCCTGCCTGCCACAGATAATTCCGCCCGTCGGAAAATCAGGNCCCGGCACGTGCTCCATCAATTCCCGCACCGAAATCTGGGGATTGTCAATCAGTGCTATAACACCCTGACAAACCTCGCCCAGGTTGTGGGGCGGAATGCTCGTGGCCATACCGACCGCAATGCCGTTGGCACCATTCACCAACAGATTCGGAAACTTCGACGGCAAAACGGTAGGCTCGGTATGCCGTTCGTCGTAGGTCGGTACAAAATCAACTGTGTCCAATTTTAAATCGTCGAGCATGAGCGCAGCAAATGGCGACATGCGCGCTTCGGTATATCGCATNGCAGCNGGNGGTAAACCGGCGATCGAACCAAAATTNCCCTGTTTGTCNACCAGCACATGGCGCATATTCCATTCCTGCGCCATNCGAACCAATGTTGGGTAAATAACACTTTCGCCNTGAGGATGATAATTACCGCTCGTGTCACCAGAGATCTTGGCACACTTCACGCGNGCCGCCCCGGGNGNGAGGTTCAGATCGTTCATGGCCACTAAAATGCGTCGCTGCGATGGCTTCAGCCCATCACGCGCATCGGGCAGCGCACGGCTGACAATGACACTCATCGCATAGGTCAGATAGCTGTCTTTCAGCTCATCCTCGATCGGCATATCGATCATACGCGCAGCGATAGCTTGTTCGGGATCGTCAGGATCAGTGGGATCGGTCGAATCGGTCGACACAGCAGAATTCCTTTCCAGGGAGGTCTCGTCTTCAAAGTTGTGCCATCATGACGGTGCCACAACACAGTGGCGCCATAATAGAGCACAGCCCTGATTCACGGCATAAGCTTACAATCACATATCTACCCTTACGGCCCCTCCTGAGCCACGATCTGGCAGATCGTCCCAGCACAAGCCAAACCACCAATTTACCAGGGTTGAGAGACACTCACAACGGGCCGAAATTGGCCGTAGAACTGCTGGAATATCCGNGTCTCCAGAACTGATAAAAAACATACGGGCGANGCACCAGGAAACGGAACAGCGCGTGGCCGTGAAATTTTTGCACGGCTCCAAAGAAATGGAAGCCGAAGTCCAGAATCGTTTTGTGCGCGAAGTNGCACTACTCGAACNACTAGAGCACGAAAATATTATCNGCATGTTCGAAGCGNGACTGCATGATGGCAGTATTTACTGCGCCATGGAATTGGTCGAATGCGGCACCCTGAGCGANATCCTTGCTTCCCGAGGACANTTACCCTGCGCGACGCCGCCGAAGTGGCCCTGCAGGTGTGCCAGGCACTGGCCCATGCCCACGATCAGGGTTGTGTGCACCGCGACTTAAAACCATCCAATCTCTATCTCCCCCAGGACGGCATGGTCAAACTCGGCGACCTGGGCCTGGCACGCGATCTCGAAAACTCACGACTGACCGCTTCGGGACAAACGGTTGGCACCTGGCGCTACATGCCACCCGAACAAATCACAGGACAAGAGAATATCGACGGACGACTCGACCTCTACGCCCTAGGCTGCATTCTCTTTGAAATGATTGCCGGCCATGTGCCATTTGAAGGTCCCGATTTTGCCACGATTTTTGATCAACATCTCGAAGCCGTCCCAGCGCGACTCGACATACTTGTTGCCAACTGCCCTGCAGCCTTGGCAGATCTGGTCGACCAACTTCTAGAAAAAAAGCCCGCCGACCGACCACAAGATGCCCATGTTGTCAGCAGTCATCTGACAACCATCCTGAGCGGAAACACGCCCGCAAAAAAACAGCGTCCCCCGCGGACGGTGACCTTCAACTCGACAGCGAAATCGAAGCTCGCGGGCCAAATCTTACTTCACACCTCCGTGATGGCAAAACGGCCCGCTTCCGCAGGCACGTCAAATGGCAACGCCTGGGTATCGTGGCCGCCGTGCTGGCCCTGATACTGGCCATCTTGGCCATCTATATGTAATGGGTCCTATCGAGGCAGAAAAAATCTACCAAGACTTTAGGTTCTATTACGAATAGCCTCCCCCGTAGAACCTTTTTCCGTCACACGGCTTACCCATACCAGATACCAGGCCTGATTATTCGCGGCCTAAAGAGGCAACTGCCCTGGGTTTTTTGGCCCATTGGGCCTAAACTGAACAGCACCCGTTCAATCTTGAGTCACGCATTATGGTCTCTATTAAAATCCCAGCTTCACGTGTCCCTGCCACTCATGATGGCACTCTCAACTCTGGTGAAATGGCTGACGCACAACCAGAATTGATCGAGATCGAACTACGCAATCCATGGATGGCAGCGGTACTCGCTTGGGCGTTACCTGGTCTGGGCCACATTTACCAGGGACGCATTGGCAAGGGACTCCTATTCTTCATCTGCATCCTGGGCACCTTCGTGTACGGCATGTATATCAGCAACAGCAAAGTCGTCTATGCCGCCGTGCCCTGGGAGCAACAATACCGCTGGCAGTACTTATGCCAACTCGGCGTAGGACTGCCCGCCACCCCCATGCTCTGGCAGCGCGAGCGGGCCTTAGAAGTCCATCAGCGCCGCAGGTTAAATGGCAGGCAATCCGAAAAAGCCTACACAGGATTCATGGCACCCCCTGGCCCGGACCTGACACCTTGGAAAGACGATTCTGGGAACAAATCCCTTCAGCCCAACGAACTCGCCAGAGACATCGTTGATCACCATCCTTATTTCGAGCTAGGCACGGTGTACACCGTTGTAGCAGGGCTGCTGAACATCCTGGTCATCTGCGACGCCGCCGCTGGCCCCTTGATCATTGTTCCAAACAACAAGGAAAAAGACTCCGACGACACAAAAGAAAAAAAGAAGGGCACCTGAAAACCGGATCCCAGATCATCTGCCTCACGTTACCAAAAGCAAGCTAAGGGCAGGGGGGATGAACAAGAACATCCATAAGAAAACAACATCCCAGCAACCTTCGCAATAACATCCTCAACTAAGAGCCTATCCCTAACCCCTCCCCCTTTTTCGGGGGAGGGGGATTTGGGATAGGCTCTTAGCAAGTCGCAACACGACAGCCACTCCACACCAACCCGCAGGTCAAAAAACCTTGTTCCTTTCCCAGCTATCGATGCAATACTTGCCGCTCTTAGCGAGCATGAATTTATGGTACGCCCTGCCACTGATCGTCAGCGTCAGCCTGGTCTGCGCCGCCACACGTCACGAAGAGCTCAACGTCATACTCCAACACGCAGTCCGCTTCGGCCTTTGGATCGCAGTCTTCATGGGCGTCGTCATGGGCCTCTTAAAACTAATGGACGTCATGGCCTGAAAACTCGCAGTAAGAACCCGCATAAAGAGCCCGTAGCAAAAGCAAGACACTCGACGAAACTCCTCCCACCCCTTATGCTCACAGCACCCCCACACCAAACACTACGCGTCCGTAGCTCAATTGGATAGAGCACTGGTCTTCGGAACCAGGGGTTGGAGGTTCGAGTCCTCCCGGGCGTGCTTGTTCTAAACCTTGTCGAAACTAGAGTTTCCGGCGATCTGATTGAGGAAGTATTCTGGGTGGCATGGGGGAGTGATGTCCTTTCTGTAGGAAAGCCATATTAGGCGATAATCCCGCTGACCACATGACCATGAACGTCGGTCAATCGATACCGGCGTCCCTGGTATTTGAATGTAAGCCGTTCGTGGTCAATCCCCATCAAGTGCAGGATAGTGGCGTTGAGGTCGTGGACATGTACCCCATCCTCGACGATGTTGTAACTGAAATCGTCCGTGGCACCATAAGTAGTTCCCGGCTTAATTCCCCCACCAGCCATCCAGATGGTGAAGCACCTCGGATGATGGTCCCGTCCGAAGTTGTTCTCGGTTAGCAGGCCTTGAGAATACGACGTGCGGCCAAATTCACCACCCCAGATCACGAGTGTATCTTCTAACAACCCGCGCTGTTTGAGATCCTGCACCAATGCCGCCGAAGCCTGATCCGTCTCTTTTGCTTGCTTGGCAATTTCTGTCGGTAAATTGGCATGTTGATCCCAACCCTGGTGATAAAGTTGGATAAACCGCACATTTCGCTCGGCAAGCCGACGAGCCAATAAACAGTTGGCCGCAAAGGTGCCGGGAGTCCTTGCATCATCTCCATAAAGCTTGAAAGCCGACTCGGGTTCACTGGAAAGATCAGTGGCCTCAGGAACACTCGTCTGCATTCGAAACGCCATCTCATATTGTGCAATCCGTGACTCAATCTCGGGGTCAAGTTCATTATCAAACTGGTGTCGATTCAACTCGTTGATAGTATCCAGCTGTGCGCGACGCCGTGAGCTGCATACACCGTCGGGATTCGTGAGATACAAAACGGAGTCTTTTCCTGCTCGAAAACGCACACCTTGATACTTTGAATCGAGAAACCCCGAGCCCCACAGCCTGGCATAAAGCGGTTGCCCACCCTTGCCAGCGGACGTTAGCACGATAAAGCCGGGCAAATTAGCATTTTCAGACCCCAGCCCATACATCAACCATGCCCCGAGCGATGGTCTGCCGGCAATCTGTGAGCCTGTCTGGAAGAAAGTGATGGCAGGATCATGGTTTATTGCCTCGGTATGCATGGACCTGATAAAACAAATATCGTCTACAATCCTGCGATGGTAAGGCAACTGGTCGCTCAACCACGCGCCGGAATCACCCCATTGCTGGAACTCGAATAGGGAGCCTGCCAATGGGAGGGAACTCTGATTGACCGACATACCGGTCAGACGCTGCTCCCCCCGAACTTCAGATGGCAACTCCTCACCATTCAACTCTCTCAGGAGGGGCTTGTAGTCGAACAAGTCTTGCTGTGCCGGCGCGCCGGACTGAAACAGATAGATAATCCGCTTAGCTTTTGGCGCAAAATTCAGATCCATCATGGCGGGGGACGATTCGCCCATCAGGTGGGATAATGCCAGAACACCGATCCCGGTTGCACCTGACTTGAAAAAGTGACGCCGGTTAACCGACAACGGGCCATTGGATGTATCGTGAGGTTTTCGTAACATCTTCTAGCGCTTCCACACGGTGACATCAAGGTTCAGAATGACTTGACAAACGACGGTCATTGCCGCGGCTTCCACTTCAGACACATCGCGTTCCCATTCTAAATCGCCAAATTGGACTAATTGTGAAGCTTCAGTACGATTGGAACTGTAGTACACGCGTTCTTCATTAAGGAGACGAACAAGCAAGTCCTGCTCTATATTATCTGGCTTTCTACCGGTAAATGCAAGGAACGCAGAAGCTATTCTCTCTTCGTCGGTACCATGATTGAAGATTACTTTTCCAGCCAGCTCACGTGCGGCCTCAACGAATTGGACATCGTTCAACAACACCAATGCTTGCAGTGGTGTGTTGGTGTGTGATCGCTTCACCGTACAAACCTCACGGCTTGTTGCGTCGAAGGCCATCATATTTGGAAGCGGCGCCGTTCGCTTCCAGACCGAGTACAAAGATCTTCGGTAGAGTGCCTTGCCAACAGACTGCTGATAAGGGGGAGACATTGTGTTCGACTCGCGCCACAGATCACCACCGGCCTGGTAGGGAGAAACGGGCGGTCCCCCTTGCTTGTGGTTCAGCAAACCCGAGGCTGTCAGTGCGAGATCGCGAATCTGCTCTGCCGCCAACCGAGAGGAAGGACCTCGCGCAAGCAAACGATTTTCTGGATCGAGAGCCTGGAGTTGCTGCGTAACCGTTGAATCCTGTCGATAGGTTGCTGACAGAACCAGATTCCTACAAAAACGCTTGATGTCCCAACCATTCTCAATCAGGTCGCGTGCCAGCCAATCTAGGAGCTGGAGATGGGTCGGCAAATCGCCTTGCAGGCCGAAGTTCTCCGGTGTACGCACGAGTCCCGCACCATAAAAATTCTGCCAGAGTCGATTGACGATCACGCGCGAGGTGAGAGGATGTTGAGGGTGAGTCGCCCATTGCGCGAGTCCCAGCCGATTACGCGGAACATCTTCAGGGAACTGGGGGGGAATTGCCTCGAAAGTGTCACGCATTACAAGAGTCTGGTTGCTCGTCGGAGCATCGTACTCTCCACGTGCCAGGATATGAGCCGGTCGAGGCTGTGGCATCTCTTCCATAATCGGAATTTCATGGATGGATTCTTCTGCCATGACCAGAGTCTTTTTCGCAGCAAGCAATTCCTTGTAAGCAGAACGACAGATCGGATCAATTGCAGAGGCAAAATACTCTGGCGTCAGCTGTAGCGGTTCGCCCAAGGCGAGATGGCGTAATTCGGTAGTGGCTAATGCTCGTTTGTAAAACTGGACATCGTCAATCAATCCACCCGTGAATCCCCGGGAACGAAACCGTTGTCCAATCACAAGCGTACCACCATAGTTGCCGGTTCCGTTAGCACTCTTGACGATTCTGTCGCGAAGAATCTCAGTCTCAAGAAGCTCGCCGTTGAGAAATAGTTTCAGGCCCGCTGCAGTTGACGAGCCATCGAATGTCGCTGCCAGCTGTTGCCACTGACCTGTAGGAATTGGCTTTAGCGAACGTACACCCATTCCGTTGCCAGGCCACACGCGGTACATGCGAGACTCGACAAAACCATTCTCAATTGTCAGATCCCAACCGTTGTAGCCAGCGTCGGTACCCCGAGTGTGGTGGGCGACGACAGAACGGAGTGGGGATCGGCTTGTCTCCTGCAGAGTAACGACCAGACTAAAAGGAGTCCATCGATCCACAGGTTCCACGCCTTTGATCGCCATCCCACGCTCACCATCGAGACGCAACGCTCGCCGCTTTCCACGAGCCGGCTCGAGACGTGGAACTTTTGATTGCTCAACCGTTGCCAATTGCAGATCGGCTGTCTTCTGCAAGTTGTCAGTCGTGGGAAAGTACGAAGTACTTTTTGATTCATTAAAAGGTTGGTCAAAGTCAAGTGCGGTGACCAGATCAGGAATCTGGAGGGCTTGACCCGAATTCACCTTTTGCCACTCACTCACACGCGCGGCTGCTGACGCCAAGGCGTTTTGATAGGCTGTTGTCGCAGCTGCAAGCTCGCTCTGCGCGGTCTGCAACTCCGACGTTTGCGCTTGGGTTGGCAGTAACATCGTTGGAGAGGGTACTTTAACCGTGTCGTCGTAGAGTCCGTATTCGTCGATCGAGTTAAAGAATGCTGACAGGGAATAGTAATCACGAGTAGAAATGGGGTCGTACTTGTGATCGTGGCACCGCGCACACTCCAAAGTCAGTCCCAATACGGCTGTGCCGAATGTGTGGACCCGGTCTGCTACACCCTCGAGCCGCCATTCTTCAAAGACGGCACCTCCCTCGTTGTTCAGGCGGTGGAGCCGATTGAAAGCCGTCGCCATGCGCTGATCGCGAGTCGGGTTTGCCAGTAGATCGCCAGCAAGTTGCCAGGTGAGAAATTTGTCGTAGGGAAGGTTTTGATTGAACGCCTTGACGACCCAATCGCGATAGGGCCATTGCGTGTTCAACTTATCGGACTGATACCCGTAAGAATCGGCATAGCGGGCCGAGTCAAGCCAGGCCGCTGCCATATGTTCGCCATACGCATCGGATCCAAGCAAGCGTTCCACGACCTGTTCGTAGGCCGCATCTCGATCACTTAAAATCGCTTTCTCAAAAGCTTCCAATTCTGGGAGCTTAGGTGGAAGCCCGGTCAAGTCAAAAGTAACTCGACGCAACCACCGTAAGGGGGCCGCCTCCACAGTTGGTTGGAGTCCCTCATGTTCGAGCTTAGCAAGAACGAACCGATCCAAGGGCTGTCTTGGCCAACTTGCATTCCTCACAGCAGGCAGCTGTACCGTATCAGAAAGTTCTTGGAAGGCCCAATGCTGCTCGAAACGTGCCCCATCTTCAATCCAGGATTTGAGTAGGCGTTTCTCGCTTACCGACAGCGAAAGCTTCGACCGCGGAGGAGGCATGATTTCGTCTGGATCGTTGCTGTTGATTCTCCGCAGTAACTCACCTGACTCGATTACTTCCACAGGACCATCTGATGTATCCAATCTGAGATCTGCTTGTCGCTCTGCGGGATCAGGTCCATGACAAAAGTAACACTTGTCCGATAGAATCGGGCGAATATCACGATTGAAGCTGATCTTTTGGTCCGCCGCAACAACCAGAGTCCAACTGCAAGTGACGAAGAGTACGGCGTAGTAGCAGTTGGAATTTAACATAAAACGAATCGACTTCATTACCAAAGCATGTACTCAATGAGCCAATAGATTGGCCATAAGAAATCAGCGAGAGAGGGGACACAAGGTATTATACTCCAAGCCAGTCCCACCAACTACACACAAGCAAAGAAAGGGAAGAGTACTTGTTGAAATCACGGGTTTTTAGTGAACATGCTTCAAAGCGGGACGTTTGTTTTTCTTAGAGAGTCCCGTGGTGGCAGGGGGGCGCTGGTTGATGATTCCTAGGCGGTCGTATTTGCAGGCAGATTAGGAGTTTACGGCGAACCGGCTACCGATGTATTTCTCCAAAAAAACCTGGTTCCGCTTTTTGAGTGACAAGCGTCGTGCAAAACTGGCATTTGATGATTTCGACCCCGAGTATCATCGAATTTGCGGGCTGGACGAGAACGTTGAAGATACGCCCAAGTATCTGACGCACGAAAAAAATGGCAAGCGCACCGACTATGGCCTCGTGCAACGCTACGTGGTTCGCTACGGCAATCGAAACCTTGTCGTGCTTGGCCTAAGGGTGCCCTTGTACCCGTCTCGACCTCATCATCAATGGGCAAATCGATCGCCAGGCTTTCGACGTGCCGACGAAAATCTTCTACCGTTTTGATGCTGGCAATTTTAGCGAATTTCAAGTGTTTACCTTACCACCCTGGCGCTGCTTCCCGCTTTTAGTTTCTCGACTTCTGCGAGTGTTGCCATCGAGGTGTCCCCAGGAGTCGTCATGGCCAAGGCACCATGGGCAGCACCGTACTGGACCGCTTGTTCTGGATCGGCCGTGGTGAGCATGCCATAGATAAATCCTGCGGCAAAGCTATCTCCTCCCCCCACACGATCAAATATTTCTAGATTCTGACGATTCGTCGCCTCGTAAAACTGACCGTCGTACCAGCAGATTGCTCCACAGTCGTTGCAGGTTGCCGACTTCACCGATCGGAGTGTGGTCGCAATTCCACTGAAATTGGGATAGATTTCAGCCGCTTGGCCGATCATTCGCTTGTAGCCATCGATGGGTAGTAGCTCCATGTTGTCATCGACACCTTCAATTTCCAAACCCAGGCAGGCCGTAAAATCTTCTTCATTACCGATCATGACATCCACATGGGGTGCCAACCGACGGTTGACTTCCTGGGCTCGCTCAGCACCACCAATCGAATTCCAGAGTGAGGGCCTGTAGTTGAGATCGTAAGAGGTCACCACTCCGTGTTCTTTGGCTTTGCGAAGCGCTTCTTCGACAACCGCAGGAGTTGTATCTGAGAGAGCTGCAAAAATACCACCCGTATGGAACCAGCGCGTGCCCAATTCACCAAATAGGGTATCCCACTGAATCTGGCCTGCTTCCAGTTGCGAAGCGGCCGTATGACCACGATCCGAACAACCTACCGCACCACGAACACCAAAGCCTCTTTCCGTAAAATTCAGTCCGTTGCGCACGGTGCGACCAACTCCATCGTAGGGGACCCAACGGACGTACGACGTGTCAACTCCACCCTGGCACATCAAATCCTGCACCAGATGGCCAACTTCGTTGTCTGCCAGGGCTGTAACCACGGCCGTGCGTAACCCAAAACATTTTCGCAATCCTCGTGCCACATTGTATTCGCCACCTCCTTCCCATGCCTGGAAGCAGCGGGTGGTCCGCACGCGGCCATCGCCCGGATCAAGACGCAACATCACTTCACCAAGCGAGATGAGATCGTAATGGCAATCTTCGGAAGGGCGGATCGATAATTCTGTCATGAACTTTCTCTTTGTTTCTGGATTGATTACGTAACGATTGTTGTTGCTTTACGAACTGCACTTTCGACAGGTTTGAAATTTCCGTCCGCATAAAGGGCCGGCTTCACCATCCAACTCCCTCCACAGGCCAAAACAGGTGCAAATGCCAGGTACTCTGCCAGGTTGTCCGCCCCGATACCACCCGTGGGGATAAATCGTATCATCTGATACGGCGCTGCAATCGCCTTGAGCGTTTTTAACCCACCTAGTGCTTCGGCAGGAAAAAACTTGACTGTTTGCAAGCCATGGTCAAGCGCCATCTCAATTTCTGTCGGGCTGCTGACGCCCGGAAAAATTGGTAATTCTTTGTCCAGACAGTGGCGGACTACTTTGGGATTAAAGCCTGGGGTCACTGCAAATTGAGCGCCTGCGTCAATGGCCCGATCGACTTGCTCGACCGAGAGCACCGTACCAGCGCCAACCAATAGATCTTGTCTAGCGGACATGGCACGAATCGAAGCTTCGGCAGCATCCGTACGAAAGGTAACCTCAGCAATGGGTAAGCCACCGGCCACCAGGGCGTCTGCCAGGGGATCTGCCTGCTCTGCCTTTTCCAGGGCGATGACCGGTATGATCTGAAGCTGTTTGATCTGTTGTCGTATTTCAATTGCTGTTTGCATAAATCGATTTCCTAATCTCAATTAGCTTAAAGACGATTGACCGTCAGGCCTCCGTCGATGGGAAGGACGGCCCCCGTTGCGTAGCTCAATGCTCCACTGGCCAGGAGTGCCGCCGCACGACCAACATCCTCTGGTTCTCCCCAACGCGACTCGATGGTAAGTCCAGCGGCGATGAGTTGGTTGTATTTTTCAGCAATAGCAGAGGTCATGTCGGTACGGATGAAGCTGCTCCCCACTCTGGCATTCTAACGTTTCTAACCAATGAAGTACGTGCATGACCATAATTATATTCTCCTGAAATGGTCTTCTGGTGAAGAGAGCCCGCAGTTCTGATCGTACCGATTAACCCGTCAGTAACGATCTCTAGGCAATAAATCTGGCAAGTTGGGGCAGGCATCCAGGGCAGACCCTGTCAGATATTTTCTGTGTCGATTATCCTGAAAGGTGCTGGCTCGTATCAACAATCCGGTTTTCTCAGACCCACAATTGCCCATTGAGTGAAATCGGTTCCGGGCAATTCACTTGTAGGATCTATTCCAAGGGTATCAGAGACGAATGACTTTAAAAACAAATATCAACCCACGCTATCTCATCCGTCTGGGCATTGTTGGCATCATGTGTACCGGGATGTGTCTGTATTGCATTTACGATGGCAAAGTCGCCTACCCGGCCCAACGTGAGAGAGCATTGGCTTACCAAGAATTTGAAAAAGAAAATTCTCAACTGGGCCAATTGGATCTCTTCAAGGCATGGAAGGTCTATGCAGCCGAGCGCGATTGGGACCCTGGTGTCGGTGGCACACCCATAACACCTTATGGTGTACCGAAAAAAGAGTACCAATTCAATCAGCAGTTTGGCATGGCTGCCATTACGGGGCTCATCGGTATGATCTTTCTCTACAAGTTACTGAGCAACCGTGGGTGTTGGATCGAAGCCGATGACAAAAAATTGCGCAGCAGCGAGAAACGAGAAGTACCCTTTGACGCGATTGAGGCGCTCGACAAAAAACTTTGGTCGAACAAAGGCATTGCCAAAGTTCTCTACCAGAATCAGGGTAAGCAGCAAAAAATTGTGCTTGATGATTGCAATTATGAGCGAGATTCAACGCAAGAAATCCTCCGCCATGTGGAAGCAAATATAGACCCTGCAAAAATTGTGAACGGCAAACCCGAAACATTACCGGAAGAAGACGCGACGCAAGATGAGGGAGCAAACGAATCGTAGGACCTTGTCTCTACTGTTCTAGATGCCCTTGTCGATGCCGTGTTATCCTCTCGTTGTATTGCCGGGCCGCTGGTAGGAAGGCGATCTTTATATGCGCAAACTACGAACAAATGGTGCTGCGTTGATATCAAATCCGGTTTTTCATGCTTTGAATCGCCGACTTAATCGCATCTGGGTCGCTCGTGTGTGCGAGTTCACGGGCGAGTATTCCTGGCGCGCGGCTGCAAAGGAAATGATGCACTGGCAGACGCGCTGAGCCATTTGTTATCGGTTGGCTTCTATTTGCTGCATATTGGCTTTATCTTGCTTGCTCTGAAACTTGGAGGTCCGGTCAGGGAGCTAGTAGCAGCCATCGAACTGGTCAGCACAAAGATTGGCCTGGTGCTCGTGGTATTGGCCTGCTCGCACTTCGTTCGTTGGGCCCTCTATGCTCAAATTCATGGCAAACCCCGGCCTCTAGGACCATCCACTTCGACGTAGGCGCACCCCCTATGTCGTTGGAGCTAAGCTTGGCTGAAATCTGTGGGTCAAGCGGTAGGATGTGCCTAATCCTTATTTCTCCCAGAAGATGGGCATTTTTTCCGTAAAAACGGGCCTTCTCTGGTCTTTCACGCCGTTGTGGTGCCTTTGGGTGAGGGCTATAATCGCCAGTTCGCTATTTTACCACCCCACCTTAGCTGCTGCTGTCTGGACTCCCGCCCATGCAATTTTGGCTACTGGATAGGATCACCTCCTACGAGCCCGACAAACGCCTGACGGCAGTCAAAAACGTCTCTCTGGCAGAAGAATATCTCGCGGACCATTTTCCCGAGTTTCCTGTTTTGCCAGGAGTCTTCATGTTGGAGGCTGCCACCCAGGCAGCAGCCTGGCTAGTCAGGCTCAGCGAGAATTATGCGCATAGTATCGTTGTGCTCCACGAAGCACGTGCGGTGAAGTACGCAGATTTTGTGACCCCCGGAAATACACTCACCATGCATGTTGAGCAGACCAAAAGCGACGAGCGGTATGTGAACATGAAATTCCAGGGCGAAGTCAATGGTAGCATTTCTGTCAGCGGTCGCCTGGTTATTGAACGTTACAATCTGACAGATGCAGATCCCAGTAAAGAAGGGCTGGATGCTCGTATGATTGAGCACCAACGCATGTCCGAAGAAATTTTAACTCGGGGCATGCAAGTTGCCTAAACCTTAATTACCTAAAACTTAATTGCTAAACTTTAATCGCCTGGCCTGTACCCCGAAATCGTAAAGACCCAAGAGACCTTCTTGCTGATCTGTTTTTAAAATATTCCTTGGATACACCATGAACAACTTGGCTGCTAACAAGCAGTCCAAACTTTTTTAGTACACGAAAGTGGAGGTTGATACCACAATGCCATCCGAAGAAGAAATTTTTGATAAGGTGCGAGAAGCACTCGTCGATGCCCTCGGAGTCGATGATGACGATGTAACACCCACAGCAACTCTGCAAGGTGATCTCGATGCGGAGTCTATTGACTTCCTTGATATCGTTTTTCGCTTGGAAAAATCTTTTGATATCAAAATCGAACGCGGTGAATTATTCCCTGAAGACATTTTGACGGATACCGAATTCGTCCAAGAGGGGAAAGTCAACGAAGCGGGAATCGCCAAATTACGCGAAAGAATGCCGTTTGCAGACCTGTCAAAATTCGAAGCAGAACCCATTGTTCAAAACCTGGGACAACAGCTTACTGTGAAGGACATGTGCAACTTTGTGGCCCATAAATTGGCTGCCTAGTGCCATTTGGTCTTAAGGTTGTCTGGTTAAGATGATTCTCCCGGATGCGGAGTCCACACGCCAGAAGCCCAAACGTCTCCGAGATAACCTCAAAGAAAGCCCCCTCCATCATGCGTTGGTTCTGGATCGATCGGTTCACCGAATTTGTGTGCGGCTCACATGCCGTGGCCGTAAAAGGTGTGACGTTGTCGGAAGGCCATATGCATGATCATTTTGTAGGCTATCCAATCATGCCTAATTCACTGGTGACAGAGGGCATGGCTCAGGCCGGTGGCTTATTGGCGAGTGAACAATACGGATTTAGTGAATTGGTCGTGCTGGGCAAACTGGCCAAGGCAAAATTTCATAGCTGTGTGCGACCAGGTGACACCTTGACCTATCGTGTGAAAATCGATTCTGTAAGAGATAGCGGTGCCGCAGTGACAGCGAAAGCCTTTGTCAAAGACGAGCTTCATGCCGAAGCATTGCTTTTTTATGCTCGGTTGGGTGAAGACAATAAAGAATTGGGGGGTGCTCGACTTTTTCGTCCGCGCGATTTGCAACATTGGCTTGGCCTGTTACAGCTTTTCGAAGTAGGAGTCCATTCCGACGGAACCTCAATGCAAGAACATGAATACCCACTTGATGAATCCGTAATTCACTGAAACTTCGGCATTTCTCATCTCATTGGAAATTTGACCCTGCAATTTGCCAACACCATGGAGCGCTGTCATGCGACGTCGCACTGTAGTCACCGGGATCGGCTGTGTGACACCCCTGGGAACCACCGTCGAAACCCTCTGGAATAACCTGCTCGCTGCAAAGAGTGGTGTAGGAAAAACGACACTGTTCGACGCTTCGAATTTTCCGACGAAGATTGCCGCAGAAGTACGCGATTGGTCGGTTGCCGATGTGGGCGAAGATGCCAGTACATGGCAACATCGTAGCCGCCATAGTTGCTTTGCAGCTGGTGCCGCCACCCAAGCCATGGCCGACTCAGGAGTTCTTGATACGGTAGAACCCGCACGCTTTGGTGTTTATCTGGGAGCCGGAGAAGGGCAACAGGATTTCTCGCGCTTTTCCGAAATGATGGCAGCAGGATTGAACACGGAAGGAGATTTCAACCTGCAAGGTTTCGTCGAAAAGGGAATTGCTATCCTCGACCCAAGCGCCGAATTGGAGCAAGAACCCAATATGCCTGCTGGATATCTGGCTGGCATGTTTAATGCCCAAGGTCCAAACCTAAACTGCCTGACTGCTTGTGCGGCCAGCAGTCAGGACATCGGCGAAGCGACTGAAATAATTCGTCGCGGCGAAGCCGATGTGATGCTCTCTGGAGGCACACACAGCATGATTCATCCGTTTGGTGTCACGGGTTTCAATTTGCTCACTGCATTGAGCGAACAGAACGAAGCACCAGAAAAAGCTTCGCGACCCTTTGATATGAACCGGGATGGCTTTGTGCTAGGCGAAGGAGCCGCCATAGTTGTGCTTGAAGAGTACGAACATGCAAAGGCCCGAGGTGCACAGATTTATGCCGAAATTGCAGGCTACGGTACAACTGCCGATGCGTTTCGAATTACCGATACGCATCCAGAGGGACGCGGTGCCACGAGCTGCATCAAGATGGCGCTTGCCGATGCCGGTAAGAATAAGGATGAAATCCACTACATCAATGCCCATGGCACCAGCACCGTGGTGAATGACAAAGTCGAAAGCCTGGCAATCCGGCAAGCCTTTGGCGAATACGCTGATGGTATTCCCGTTTCTAGTACCAAAAGCATGACCGGTCACTTGATCGCTGCGGCAGGTGCCACGGAGCTAATCGTTTGTCTCATGGCACTCAAGCACAACGTGGTGCCACCCACAATTAATTACGAAACACCCGATCCCAATTGCGACCTGGACTACGTCCCCAATGCCGCCCGGGACCATGATTGCAAAACGGTGCTCTCCAATAGTTTCGGTTTTGGTGGACAAAACATCACATTGATTGCCAACGCAGTGTGAGTAACTGTTTTTCTGGGGAATGAAGTTGCCATCCAGAGAGATTCTTTCACCGGCTCATCGGCACTCACTACTCCCTGCTAGAAACCGAAGACATAACAATAAGCTGGAGTCTTTACAGCCATTAGCCTCTTGTCCGCCACAGCGGACAAGAGGCAAGCCGGTTTGCCTCCCGTGCTCTGCACACCCAGAGAGAACCAATCCTGATGCTCCTTGTAAAAACCTAAAGGATTCGCCTGAAGGCGAGGGTTTTAGACCCATCGCAAGGACAATAAAAAGCCAGTTGCCCATTTGTGCTTCCCTGCACAATTGGCAACTGGCTTGGCGCAATTCCCTTCACGCAATCTCGTGAATCCGTTCTCTCTTCGAATCAATAAGGCCCAATCGATGGTGGGTTATTCCGCAGGAAATCGCGCGGGCCACGAACCGTGTAGTAGGGATAAGCAACCTGTCCTCCAGGAGGACTGGGAGCAAAGTTGTACGATTCTGGGTACCCACACGACTGGAAACCGTTTCCGTTGCAACAGCCACTGGAACACTGTCCATTGTCACATCCCGCACAACAACTTCCGCAACAATCACCACAACAATTGTCTGGACAACAACAGTCGGGTTCACAGCAATTCTTCTTATTGCGTTTGCCGAATAGCCCTCGTGAGTTACCAAGAATTGAGCTTCCTGGTGGACGACACGCAGTACGGCAGGAACATGATCCACACCCGCATGACGAACAAGGCACCTGACATCCTTGTTGGCAACAACCCCCGCCGCCAAGCATACGGTTGTTTGCGCAGCCACTCGTTATCAAACAAACGATTAAACCAAGTAAACATAGTCTCATCAGAATTCCCCCCCCTGAATAAAATCTGGATCACTCGCCGACCTAACGCCTCCTCATCGGGAAGGAGTCACGATATCGATTGCGGGTTGTCACCGTTTGTGTGCGACATTACGAGCATTTGGTAAAATTGGTATCGGCGGTAAAATCGACAACATTCAACAAATCGTTCAAGTCAGTCGGAAGAATGCTAGCAAAGAAAAACACCCTCGTTCCAAGACCAGGATCCAAATCAGCTATCAAATTGAGGGCTAGCCGCGCCTGCTGACGTCGGAGAAAGCGTATTTGCCCCATCAACGCTCTTGGTAACTGTCTGCTATTTTGCTACAACTGCATCCCCATTCAACCAACAATTGCTGGCATAGCTATCGGCCTCTGTCTGCAGATAATGTTTACTGATTAGGCATTGCATGGATGCAATGTTGCTCGACTCTGTGCTTTAGGTCAGGGATGATCGGTGAGTAACTTTTCTCGCGCTATTCGAATCGCATTACGGCACCGCCTGACCGTCGTCGCTTCCATACTCTGCTCATTCGTGGTAGCCATTCTATGGGCTGCGAACATCGCTACCGTGCTACCTGTAGTCGATGGTGTGATGCAAAACAAGTCGGTACCACAGTTGATTGACGAAACAATTTCTACTTCCAACAGCTTGATTGCTGAATGCGACGAGCAACTTGAAACAATCCAAAAACAATTGACTCGCGATGCCTCGCTGGCCCAAGACAAGCTACGTGGTCAACAAATGGGACTTGAATACCGTCGTGATAAAGCACAAACAAGAAGAGCTTTTTGGAAATGGTTGCAACCCTCTGCCCATCGCTGGCTACCAGCAACGCCCTTTTATACACTGATGGCAGTTTGCATTGCCCTCTTTGTGGGCACATTTGTGAAAAGCTTGTTCCGTATAGCAGGTTCCTATTTCATGGCCCGGTTAGGTCAACTTACTGATTTTGAACTTCGCAAAGAATTCTATCGCCGTACACTCCAACTTGATCTGGCTACTTTTCGTCAAACGAGCCCTGGCGATTTGCTCAACCGTTTTACCGGCGAAATCGCCGCTATTGCCGCAGGCACTCAAACGGTCTTTGGCATGGCAATCCGTGAACCACTAAAAATGGTCGCCTGTTTGTTATTAGCAGCATGGGTAAGCTGGCAATTATTGCTCTTTACGATCGTTTCAGCACCACTAGCCGCCTATGCGATCCATTGGCTCTCTAAGGCGCTCAAGCGTGCAAATCGCCGTGCCCAAGAAGAGTTCTCTAGTGTATTCAATCTTTTGGAAGAAACTTTCGGTAGCATGAAGGTCATTAAAGCTTTTACGATGGAATCAAGAGAACGTAGTCGATTTCATCAAACCTCGAAGCAGTACTATCGACGTTCTATGAAAATTGCCATCTACAATTCATTGGTCAGTCCCACGACCGAGATGATGGGAATTGGCATGATCGTGGCTGCGATGCTCGCAGGTGGATTTCTGGTCTTGAATGAAGAAACCCACCTGTTTGGTATTCGTATCAGCGACATGCCACTCAGTCATGGCATGATGGGCCTTTTCTTTGGCAGCCTGGCTGGTGCAAGTGATCCTGTCAGGCGATTATCGGGTGTCTTCAATAATTTGCAACGCGCCGCTGCAGCCAGCGATCGTGTGTTCAACTTGCTTGATCGTGATTCCATGGTAATCGATCCTCCCGTACCTGCTAAACTCCCTCCGCGACTTGGACGTATTCAATTTCGCAATGTTTCTTTTGCCTACAACAAGAGCGAATTGGTACTCGAAAACGTCAACCTGCAAGTGAAACAAGGCGAAACGATTGCGATCATGGGGCCCAACGGCTGTGGTAAATCCACACTGATGAACATGCTGACTCGATTCTACGATCCTGTGCAGGGTGCTGTGACTGTAGACGGCATTGATCTTCGTGATGTGCGCTTACGTGATCTGCGCAGTCGCATTGGTTTAGTCACACAAGAAACCATGCTTTTCGATGATACCGTGGCGGGCAATATACAATACGGCACTCCACAGGCCACACGCGACCAGATTGAGCAAGCAGCCCAACAAGCCCACGCACATCAATTTATTCTCAATCAATTGGCTGAAGGCTATGAAACCCAATGCGGGCCTAGAGGGAATCAACTCTCGGGTGGGCAACGCCAACGAATCACTTTGGCCCGCGCGATCTTGCGTGATCCCGAGATTCTGATCCTGGACGAAGCAACCAGCCAGATTGATGTAGAAAGTGAACAATTAATTCACGATGTACTACAAAATTTCGTGAAAGATAGAACCGTCTTCATGATCACACACCGGCCCAGCACATTGGCGCTGGCAGATCGAATTATCGTGATGGATCATGGCCACGTGGTTGATATGGGAAGTAGCGAGGAATTATCGGCTCGCTGTGAACTTTTCCGACGCTTGGCGCATCTGGAATACCGAGAAAGTGCCTAGAACGGCCTCTTGCCAAGGCAACCGCAGAACGTGTTCCTTACAAGGCACTTGGATAAGCTCTTCGTTCGCTTCGTTTCCTTCTGTTCAATTTTTACCGTGAGGCAAATGGCACGCCTGCTAAGGGACAAACTAATGGATTTACAGAAGGGAACAAAGCAAACCAAGGATAAGAGCTAGGACCTGCCAAACGCATCTCTCGACTCGCGACTCGCCCCACTCTAAGATAGGTATTGGGCTAATATTTGAGTTTATTTCTGAATCGTATTTTTCTCTTGCGAGAATGAGGACCAGGATGGAATATTTGATTAAGAGGTGCTTGCTCATGAAATAATTCCTTATTTTCTGTCCCCTTCAGATTAATGACTTATTCAACTTGGTCCTTTGCTCCCCATTCCATGCCACTCCACCAACTTCATACGCAACACGATCGGTCCTTCGCTGCCAATCGTTATGTTTATCCCGTGCTGAGTAGACGTTCGGGAGGTATTTCAGTTGGCGTCAACCTGAATCCGGACAAAGTCTGTAATTTCGATTGCATCTACTGCCAGGTTAATCGCAGGGAGCAAAGCGAAACGCGTTTTGTTGGAATAGAAACCTTGCTTTCGGAATTACGTGAAGTACTAGCGCATGTACATTCAGGGAACATTTACAAGACCGATCAGTTCCAGGACACTCCGGCTAAGTTGCGTCGCTTGAACGACATAGCTTTCTCCGGTGATGGTGAACCTACAACCTATAAGAATTTCGATTCCATCATAGCAGCATGCGCCGAAGTAAAAAAAAGCATGGGGCTCAACGAAGTGAAAATGGTGCTTATCACCAATGCAAGCATGTTCCACCGCAAGCACGTGAAGCAAGGCCTGGCAACTCTAGACTGCAATCAGGGAGAGGTTTGGGCCAAATTAGATGCGGGAACTTCTGATTACTACCACTTGATAGAACGCACACCCATTCCGTTTCAAAGAATACTTGACAACATCACATCTGCTGCCATGAAACGACCACTCGTCATTCAGTCACTCTGGATGCAAGTCAATGGTGAAGGTCCTTCACCTGAAGAGCTAATGTCCTACTGCAATCGACTCAATGATATTATCTCTGCAGGAGGAGCGTTGAGCCTGGTGCAGACCTATACGGTAGCACGACGACCCGCTGAAAGTAATGTTTTACCACTTGCAGATGCGAAGATTGACGCAATCTCCCAACTGGTCCGTGACCAGGTAGGAATTCCCGCTGCTTCCTTTTATGGTTCGACAGGTTATTGACTATCGACCAGCCTACGTCCAATAAGTATACTACTGCCAAGTCAATTCCTAACATTTAAGATGCCAGAATTCGCAAGAAGCAGCCTATTACAGACTTCTTACGTTTTGCAACCAAAAAGTAAAATTGTCTAATCATAAAGGACATTTCTAAGGGAGATGTTCCTAAGTGAATGTCTCGGGTCCCTGCCCATTCTCCAAGAAATAAGAATCCCTGAATGAATATTGCAGTCGTAGGTACAGGCTATGTTGGTTTGGTAAGTGGCACTTGCTTCGCCGATAGCGGTAATGACGTGATTTGCGTCGATATTGATGCTGAAAAAGTTGCTGCCCTCAAGCAAGGCAAGATCCCTATCTATGAACCCGGCCTGGAGGAAATGGTCTCGTACAACATTTCGGTGGGTCGGTTGTCCTTTACTACTGAACTCTCAGCAGCAGTCGCATCGGCTGACATCATCTATCTAGCCGTCGGAACCCCGCAGCAGGATGATGGGGCTGCTGATTTGTCAGCACTTTGGTCGGTCGTTGAAGGCATTGCTCCCCATTTGCAACCGCAGACAATTGTAGTTACCAAAAGCACTGTACCCGTTGGGACAAATACTAGCATTTACGTAAAGCTCAAAGAACTAACCGGTCGCGAACCTTTGGTAGCCAGCAATCCCGAATTCCTCAAAGAAGGCGCGGCCATCGACGACTTTGAAAAACCTGATCGAGTCGTTGTAGGAGTACGCGAAAAACAGACCGCCGAAGTATTGCGTCAACTGTACGAACCCTTTTTGCGTAACGAGAATCCTTTTTTGGTCATGACACCCGAAAGTGCTGAAATGACCAAGTATGTTGCAAATGCCCTACTCGCAACAAAAATCAGTTTTATCAATGAAATGGCAAACCTCTGTGAACGCATGGGAGGTGACATCAATGACGTGCGTCGTGGTATTGGACACGATAGTCGTATCGGCTTTGCTTTTCTCTTTCCAGGAGTCGGCTACGGAGGAAGTTGTTTTCCGAAAGATGTGCGTGCACTTTCTGCGATGGCCGATGAAAACGGTGTCAAACCAAGGATTCTCAATGCAGTTACTCAGGTAAACGAATCGCAAAAAAGTGTCATCCTTGATAAAATTGAATCCCATTTTAAAGGTCCACTCCATGACAAGATATTTGCCATTTGGGGCCTTTCCTTCAAACCCAAAACAGATGATATCAGGGAAGCACCAGCTCTTGTACTCATTGACCAATTGATAAAACAAGGCGCGGTAGTTCGAGTTCATGACCCTGAAGCCATCTCCAATGTCCAGTCGCTCTACGGTGATCGTATTGCATATTTCACAAACTCATATGAAGCGCTCCAAGGCGCTGATGCGCTCGCTATTCTGACCGAGTGGAACGACTACAAGCGTCCTAATTGGGAAGAGGTGATCAAGCAGATGAAGTCACCGATTGTCTTTGACGGACGCAATCTCTATGACACAAGTCGAATGCAAGCAAAAGGCTTTCGTTATTACAGTATAGGCCGGCCTGCTGTCTAACAGGATTTTTCATGCGGATCGTCGCATCTAAGTACCCAATCATTTCTGGACAAGGACTCTGAGGTTTGCCAGGAAACGACTTAGACCTCCTCGCCGACCAAAGCTGCGCTTCGGCGCCCAAACTTATAAAATATCCACGCTAGAAATGAATCGCTCGTTCCCCATGCGAGGAGTATAAAAAACAGCGCTTTGTTTAACGTAACCCAGAGAAACTTGACACCCCCGTAGCGTCCGTCTAGCCTAAAGTCTACAGGGCCAGGCACAGTCTGGTACGGAACAGCAAGTGGCTTTGCGACACGACCATTTAAGAATTCGTCGTCTCAGATTGCAATTACACACGTCCTCTGAGACGGG
>PATG01000061.1 GCA_002713555.1 Planctomycetaceae bacterium | reverse complement strand
TTCTTCTTTTTGTGTTTGCTTGCCCCTCATCGATGCGTTCAGCGATGCCTAACGCTAATAACAGAAGAACCCTGTAGGGAAGGCCCTTTGTGCGTTGCGCGCGTGACTGCGTGTTATGTAGCATTTAGTCAGTCATTCTTGACCGATGTGCCCACAGTCCTAGTGCTGGATTGCGGATAAAGAAGATGTTTTCGCCATCAACCGCTTGCTCACCATCGGTGAGTTTGTTGATATCATACTTTGCCGAATATTCGGCCAGATCACCGTACTGGTAACCGACCCCTTCAATCTCTTTTTGAGTGAGTTTGCCAGGACAGTAAGTCACCGTAAAGCGTTCTTCTGGCGAACCGTGTATTAAGTGCGCTGCAGCAGAAAGGTTAGCGCGCAAGTCGCTGTTTTTCTCAACCGCAGCCAGTACCTCAGGTGTGGTGATGTAGCCGTATTTGCGTATGAGTTTGTCGATTTGTGGGTCTTCGCCAAAGGTACTCACCGCGGGTGCCAGTACGATCAATTCCCCCGCATCGGCAATCGCCAGGCGAGTGCGATAAATGGCTTTGTTGCCTAGCCAGGTGCTATGGAACTCTTCTGGGGCTAGATACACGACCACTTTTTTCAGAGGGTGAGGGACCATTTCGAAATTGACTTCCAGCGATAACTCACAGGCTCGTTCAAAACATTCAACATCGTCTCCGATAAAGAGACCATGCACGACGAGATCACCATTCGCATTGGAGCCGATTACCGTTTGCACATAGAGTAGCGGCAAATGTTTGCAGAAATGATCCTGGGCATAATTTAGAATGCGGCGCAGTGGCGTATTGGCTCGCCCCATCATCCGCTCCATGCCGTAAACGGCCCCTATGAAGTGGCTTTCGTTGATGCCACGTACTCCTCCCGTACCAACAAATAGATTCTTGTTGTAGTTGGCCATGCCGATGACTTCATGAGGCACGACCTGTCCGATGGAGAGCACAAGGTCATGTTTGCCCTCCCACACTAACTTGTTCATCTGACAGGGCCACGGCTCGCGGTAAATGTTTTCGGTGACTTCTGCCACATACTCCCCGGGGACGGTGCCAATGGTAACTACGTCATTACGCCAGTCGTGGTAGCGTAATAATTCCTTCGGTAAACCGGGAAACATTTTATCTGTCTGCCAGTCAGGCATTTCAAAATGCGTACCCAGGGCAGGCATCACGTCAGTAAGTCGATTGCCATAAAACTGATGAGCCAGGCAAGTGAGTTGGCCCGCTCGGCTATGGAATCGTGTAAAATCTGGCGGGAGAGCAATCACCTGCTGACGTGGCCCAAGTTTTTCAAGTACACCGAACAGTCCGTCTCTTAACTGCTCATCAGAGAGTTCTGTATCGGCGGAGCCTGCGGCATAATAAAGCATGGTGATGCGTGGGGGGCAATTGATCCAAAGTGAAGGGTTTGGCCCTATCAGCATCGATTGTAGCATTGTGACAGTACGATTCGCCATGCTGTTGTCCGAATTCGCCTGGCAGGAGATAATAGGGCTACCATGACCAAAACGTATCCCAGCAGCGACCAACCGAAACAGCCGCAATTATTTCGATTTGGTCTGCGGCAATTATTCTTTGTCGTGACTTTGCTTAGCGTGTTCTGTGCGCTGATGGCTACCACGGAGGGCGGCTGGCCCTTGTTAATTGGTGCAGGGACTCTCTTGGTAGGAGCACACGTTTTAGGCAATCTTATTGGGACACGCCTGCGAGATGCCTCGGCTGATGTGCAGGCCTGGAGGGCAAAGAACCCGCAATTAAATGCCGATCGACCACGGGTCAATACCGAACCTTATGAAATTGAGGATCTTGGCTTGCCGCCCTGCACTCCCCTGGCAAATCGCGGCAGTGTGGTAGGTCAATGGCGCTACTGGCTGGTAGCCTCAGGTGCAATACTCGGTGCGATTGTGGGCGGAACTTTGATTCCGTGGGCCATTGGTCCACACGTTAGTTGGCCTGGTTGGGCTGCAGGAACAATCTCCTGTACGGTCCTGGGAACCTGGCTTGCTTTTTTGGCCTGCAGTTTTAGTACGATTGCGCGTCATGCCTGGCGGCATGCAAGCGAAGAAGGTGAATAGGAGTTAGGAAACGCCTTCTTTTCAATTGGCAGGCGAGTCAATGGATCGCGTTATGCTCAGAGGTGAGACGTCAATGGGTGGATTCTTCTCTTGTAGCAGACATCCCATTACCACAGCCGTAGCAGGAGATAGTTGCAAGCCGGCTCGGTAATGACCTGTTGCCAGCCAAGCGTTTTTTAAGTGCGGAATGGGGCCCAGATAGGGGAGTTTGTCGACTGTGCCGGGACGCAGGCCCGCCCAGCGTTTTTTAACAGGAAGTTTTGCTGTTGAAGGGGCAAAAGAGGCAGCAAAGTCCATTAGTTCGGCAATGCCTTGAGGTGTGGTTGTTTTGTGAAAACCAGCCTTCTCCAGCGTCGAACCCACAAGCAAGCGACCATCCAGGCGTGGAGTAAAATAGTGCATGCCCACATACACATTGTGACGAAACAACCCTGGCGGGCCATTGAGAAGTACGATTTGACCGCGAATCGGATGCACCTTCAATTCGAAACCTAACTGCTGGGCAATCTGTCCTGACCAGCAACCTGTTGCCAGGCAAAAGCGGTCGGCGTGGATAGCCCCGCAGTCCGTCAGGACGCTGTTCAGCACGTCGCCTGAAGTTTCAAATTGCTCAACCTGAACTCCAGTGAGCCATTGAACGTTTTCGATTTGACAGGCAGCCCCGAGAGCCTTCAAGTAGAGTGGACTTCGAAATTGTGCCTCCTCTGGCACAAAATAACCGCTACAGAATTTGCCAGCTTGCTGGGCGAGTGCCGGTTCTAGCTCGGCAATTTGATGGGCATCAAGCGCGTCGCATTGGATACCCATTTCCAACCAGCGTGCTACTTTTTTTTGGAGAGAGTCATCCTGCAGAGGGTCCGCTGCCAGGTGGAGTGTACCGCACTGCTGGTATTGGGTATCTATGCGGGTAAGTTCGTAAAGCTCTTGATGCCATTTGGGATGAAGCTGCTGGCTGAGCCCTTCGAGTTGTTCGTAAGTAGAAGCCTGTGGCCAAAGCGACGGATTGGGCCCGGCCGGAACCATCCCCGCGCCTGCCCAGGAGGCTTCCTTCCCGATTGGACCGCGGTCGACAACACAAACCTTGTTTCCTTCTTGAGCCAGCCTCCAAGCCAGGGACAGTCCAATAACACCCCCACCAAGTATGATTGAATCGTAGTGATTTGCGTTTTGAAACATCGAAGTAGTATTCTGGGCTAGTCTGCGCTGTTTTGGGCTAGCATGGGCTAGAGCTAGCCACAATCGGGTGTTCCGCTAGAGTCTATCTGATTTTTCCGTAGCGTTCTCCACGCCGCTCATCTCCAGTATAGTAGCTGCTAGCGAATTCAGATGCGAGATGTGGGTCAGGCTACCTGTTATGTGTATCTCGCATCCCGCAACCCGATAACGGAACGGATGTACTATAGCGGAACACTCAAGAGTGAACTGCTTTAGCCCCATTTGTGCGTCTTGTACAATAAGGATTGAGACAAATGTGAGACGATAGATTGGCTTAGGATTCGATCACTTCCAGGATTTGGTTTAATAAAACCCGCAAAGCAGGCTCCTCCTGAAGATCATCTTGCAAATCCTCAATCAGTCGGTGTAGATCGTAAATCTCATCTACATCGTACCAGGAATCAAGCAGTGTGTAGCTTAGGCCAGCCAGACTTATCTGTTCCAGGGTAGAGGTCAGCACCTCAGGCGTGCTCCAGGGAATGTTAGCAAAGATGGGAGGTGTTTTCTGTACGGCTCCCACGAGATAGTACCCGCCATCCTCGGTAGGGCCGATGACAACTTCACTCGTTTCGAGATGCTCGAACGCCGCCTCGACTTCAACCACAGGCAGGTTGGGACTATCGGTTCCCACGAGTACCACGCTCTTGGCGCCTTTGTTGAATTGGCTATCGAAAAAATGGGACATGCGACATCCCAGGTCCCCTTCCGCTTNAGCAGCGAGAGACCAGCCAGGAATATCAGCTGCCGTAAAGGCTGCCCGGGTCGTCTCGTTTGAGGGCGAATAGGCCAGCACATGGCAACAATCAACAACAGAGAGACGCGCGATAGAAGCTGCCACAAAGGTCTCGTAAACCCGTGCTGCCTTGACTTCGCCAAGGGAACGTGCCAGACGTGTTTTGACTTTTCCAGGTTCCCAATATTTGGCAAATAGTCCTAGCGAATTGTGTGGCACGGTCTGGGTCATTCCTCCAGGAAAGCTTGTCTGCAGCTACGCCCGTAACAGTCTGCTCAGTAGAATAGGTTCGACTTTTCCACGAAAACGGATTTTGCCGTCGATTTCGACAACAGGCACGCAGCAGTCATATTTCTGCTTGAGATCACTGTCATCACCATTTTGGTTATCAATATCGATCAAAGTGGGCTGCAAGCCATGCTGAAGAAGCGTTTGGTACGCTTCATCGCAGAGGTGACAACCTCTTCGTGTGTATAGGATTACGTTCATCGGACGCTGTCTGGATTCAGTCTTTNGATTCGTCTTACCAGTGGGCTGTTCTNAGGTTGTCTGCAAGGCGGGCCTCATCTAGCGATCAAGTAACGCCAAACAACCCATGAGAGGGGGGTGCCTGTCANGTTGTAAGTCTTTATTAAATAACATCTTAAGTNAAATATTTGAGGCCCTTTAGCTGGGCTGACTACCATAGATACAGGTGGCAGAAAGCCTATGGGACCTCTTCTGGTTGATTGCCTTCATCTCCATCCCAGGACGTATGGGGGTTAGTCCCAGGATGTATGGGGTGAAATTATAGTAACTTATTGTCCTTGCAAAGGTTACGACGATGAAATCGCGTAGACAACAATCATNGAAGCCCTCTTTACGACTGGCTAAGCGTCAGTCAGCAAGGTCTTATGTCTCCTGGTCCCAGCGGGCCCGACGGTTGCAGTTTGGCACGCGTGACCAGCGTGAACCATTCTCACCGCCTGAAAACTGGCATGAACCCAATCTGGACGGAAGAGACTACCGCATTATTGTGCAACCGCCAGGCGAAGGCTACCGGCATGTGGTGACACCCCAACAAATACATAGTCGNCTGGAAGCTGTGCCNGCCTNTTTTTTGCAGGATCTTGAATACGTACAACTTAGCCAGATGACACGTAAAAAGCAGAGCTTTCCTTGCTATGGGATGCAGTGGGGGGCCACGCTCTACTTGTATCCTCTGGAAGAGTCGTTGGAGGAGATCTTCTATCGTCCTCCGCGTCCAGACGTAATCAATGAGGCTAAAATGTTTGGTGGCCGCTGGGATCGTCCCCAACCTGGGGTTTGGCGTTTGACCTGGAGTCCAGCAGCGATTGAGGACTTTTATCTAAATAATATCCTGATCCACGAATTAGGGCACCTGGTCGACGATCGCAACACGACCTACACCGATCGTGAGCGCTACGCAGAGTGGTTTGCGATTCGCTATGGTTATCAGGCCAGCGGTGGCCGTCGTGCCCGCTGCCCCGTAGTAAAGAAAAGGCATCACAAGAAGTGAAATAGTCTTACTAGNTAGCCTTNCGCCTTCTGCATGTAAGTCTTATGTGAGCGTTCCATTCGGTAATAAGGGGTGAAGATCCACCCGGCGGACACATGGGCGAGATTCTCTTAATAATGGGCATAAGCTTCTTTAAGTACCGATGTGGCAATTCTACGTGATTTTGGGTCTGTAGTCCGCGGTCTGTGGNTTCTATCGCGAAGCGGATAAATTCCAGGGGCTGCACATCGGGCAGCGCACCCTGTGACCTTGTGAGCAATGCAGAATAGAGGGGTTTAATTGATATTGTTGTATTTGTTGGTTTTATTCTGGCTGTTGTTGCCGTGGGGCTCTCGAAAGGGCGCGCAGGTAAAGGAGAAGAAAAAGATGCCCAGGACTTTTTCTTAGCCGGAAGAGGACTCTCCTGGTGGTTGATTGGGTTCTCCCTGATTGCGGCCAATATTTCGACAGAGCAATTTGTTGGTATGAGCGGCTCTGCAGCTANTCACGTGGGGTTGGCCATTGCCAGCTACGAATGGATGGCGGCAATCACCCTGGTNGTGGTGGCTTTTGGTTTTCTGCCCTACTTTTTGCGAGTAGGCATCTATCACGATGCCCGAGTTCCTGGAATACCGTTACAACGCAGCGGCCCGTTTTATCATGGCGGCTCTCAAGGAACCGATTGCATTTGAACCGCGAAGTGACATTGATCTGAAGAGTTCAAAGGGTGCCTTTTTTGCAGGTGTCCTCTGCGTGATCCTCACTCTGATCTTGTATGTCGTCTTCAGTCCGCTGGGGGTTGCCAAATAAGTTGTTAAACAGCTATTGAATGGCTTTTGGTAGTATTTGAGAACTTAAGCCTGGAAAATATAAACTTATTTAGCCAGTTTAGTGTTACAATACGCGTGAAGATCCTCTATCCAAAGGGACGAGTTTTTTTGTGCGCCATGCAGGTCGAATTCAATTTGGATTTACACTCGTCGAGCTTCTGATCGTGATTGCTATTGCGGGCGCTCTCGTTGCACTACTGCTCCCTGCAGTGCAGGCCGCTCGAGAGGCAGCACGCAGGACAGAGTGCAAGTCGAATCTGCGGCAAATCGGTCTGGCTATGACGCAGTATCTGGATATTCAGGGAGAACGGGGCGTGTTTCCCGAAGTTGCCACGCAACCCCGCACAATCAATCCAGGCAAACTGCCGGCTTTGTACGACGTTCTTGGGCCCTACTGCGAGAACAATACCAAAATATTTCGTTGTCCTAGCGATTTTATTGCTACGGATTCAGCCGCTCATGGAGAGAGCGACTTTGCGACTTACTACGAGCGTGAAGGTATCAGTTACGACTACCCGTCCTTGCTTATGGCAGGAAAAACACGGCAGGAGGTGCTTGCATCTCGTTTTGGCCAGCGCGGGAGTGGTAAGATATGGATTGTTTATGATTTCGGTTCATTTCATGGGTCTCCGGGAGAAGATGGGTCACGAAACTTTGTTTACTTGGATGGGCATGTCGATGCGGTCATTCTGTCTGAATAAGAGAACATGCGATTTTCGGAAGTTGGCGATTTCAAGTTATTGAAAGGTTAGGTGCAATGGATAGACAAAAAACGATTCTTGGATCGGTTGTTGTATGCGCTATAGCCCTCTGCACGGCCTGGGCCATGGGTTGGTTTGCAGAAAGTAAATACAATGACGACCCCGAAGTTGCCAAAGTGGAGAAGCTACGAGATGAAATCCTGAAAAAAGGCGAACAACAGAAGAAAGAAAGCCGCGGCCAGATCCGAGAAGCCATAGGAAAAATGTCGGAAGAGCAGCGAGCTAGCTTTATGGAGAGTTCGATGCCAATCTTCGTTAAGATGGGTGCCATGCGTATGGAGAAGCGTTTCGATGAATTGATGAGCATGTCTGCTGAAGAGCAACGACGTGAGTTTGACAAAAAGATTGACGAGCAGATTGCCCGCGAGAAAGAACGCAATGCCAAAAAGGAAGGGGATCGATCACGTAGAGGCCCGCCCAAGATGTCTGCCGAGAAGATGGACGAGTTCCGTAAAAAAATGCAGGATTGGACGACTCCGGAACAACGGGCTAAATTTCAGACAATAATCGGGATGTACAATCAGAGACGCGCAGAGCGGGGTTTAGAGCCAATTGATATGGGACGCTGGCGTTAGTGTCCTGCTTTATCGTGCAGGAAGAAACGGCAGGCTTCTCGTCAGCTTGGAACGATGCCACAATGGAAACCACTATCCAGTTATCAGGAGACCTTATCTTGAATCGTAAAGTCATTTGTCTTGCAGCTATCATCGCGCTCGTATCCATTCTCCCGGCCTTAGCAGAATCCAAACCGAAACCCGTGCGAATGGGTTGTGGGGCGATGGCCTTTGACACAGTGCCTGGTTGGGGGCTGCATCCAGCCGGCAACTCTGCTTTGGGACCGACCCATGGGGCAGTTGTGATTGATAAAGCGGGGCATATTTACACTAGTGCCCAGAAAGGGATTGTCGTGTTCTCCCCCCAAGGAACAGTGATCAACTCCTTCTTGGGAAAAGATTATTCCAATATTCACGATATGGAGATCCGAGAGGAAGACGGAAAAGAATACATCTATGGAGCTCGAAATAAAGATGCCGAGGGAATTAAGCTTGCTGCCAGCAGTGGTGAAATCGTTATGAAATTGGGATTTCCTGAGGAGTCGGGACTCAATCTCAAGGAATTTAATCCCACGGCAATTACCATTGCTGACAATGGAGATATATTTTTATCCAACGGCTATGCCAGCAACCACATCTTTAAGTACGACAAGTCAGGAAAGTACCTGCTGCATTTCGGCTCAAAAGGCAACGGACTGAAGCAATTCAATACGGCCCATGGCATGACCTTGGACACGCGTTATGCCCCCCATCGGTTGCTGATTTGTGACCGCAACCACGAGCCGAAGGGAAGACTGGTGCACTACAACCTGGATGGTGAATTCATTGAAGAGGTCGTCAGTGGGCTGGGCTTGCCAACATCAGTCGCAATTCAGGGAGACTTTGTCTCCGTGCCTGATTTGCAGGGCCGACTTGTTATTCTCGACAAGACAAACACCATCATTGCCGTCCTGGGCAACAATCCCGATCCTCAAAAAGGAGGAAGCTACAATGTTCCCCAGGAAGAATGGGTCGAGGGGGTATTCAGTGGTACTCATGGATCGTACTGGGATCAGGAAGGCAATCTCTATGTCCAGGACTGGAACATATCGGGGCGCATCATGAAGTTAGTGCGGGTTGATTAGACCGCTAAGGTAGGTGTAAGCACGGCCACCCTTGTTGCCCACCCCCGTTGAAATGTCTACTTGTTGATCAACTCACTGGGCGGTACCAAGGGGAGAAAACTGCCGGAGCGAAAACCTTCTAAATCAAGTGTCACATACTGAAAGCCCAGATCGCGCAATTGCTTGACGAGACGTTCTCTGAGTTCGTTTTCGCAAAGTTGAGGAATTGCCTCGACGGGGACTTCCAGCCGCGCCAGTTCGTCCTGGTGGCAGCGCACCCGCAAGTTGGATAGGCCTAGAGTACGCAAGATTTGTTCGGCCGCATCAATACGGGCGAGCCTTTCGGGGGATATCTCCAGCCCATAGACCACACGACTGGACAAACAAGGAGTTGCCGGCTTATCCCACACTTCCAGCTTCCAGTGTTTCGCAAGTTGACGCACTCCCCTTTTGTCAATGCCACACTCCAGCAGTGGGCTGCGCACCTTGTGCTCACGGGCTGCTTGCATGCCCGGTCGAAAGTCTCCCTGGTCATCGAGGTTGGCCCCGTTGAGGAGCACGGCGACGCCCATGCGATTTGCCAGCGATTCCATTTGCTCGTAGAGTTCGGTCTTGCAATGCCAGCAACGGTTCGTTGCGTTCTCCAAGTAGCCTGGATCTTTCAACTCGTTGGTTGCTAATGTCTCGTGTCGTATGCCAATAAATTTGGCGATGCGCTGGGCGATTTCGAGTTCCCCGGCTGCCAGGCTTGCGCTGACACCCGTGATGGCTGTGGCACGATCCCCTAGGGCCAGATGCGCAGCCTTTGCAACGACAGCGCTATCTACACCGCCCGAAAAGGCAACCAGACAACTGGGAAATTCAGCGATCCGGCTGACAAGTTTTTCGTGTGCTGGGATTGCCTGCGTCATGAGAATAGTCGCTCCATGACCTTATTGGACCAAGTCCTTGGCTAGGGGTCCACCTGCATCCTCAATCCAGATTATTTTTGGAGACATCGCGGACTACAGATTCCATCGTTTTCGTGTTCCGCTCGACGGCTAAAATAATGGTCTTTTGTTCAACTCCATCGCGAGTACTGGCCACAATGGGGATGACCTGGCGGCAATCGGGCAAGCTCATACGAATAGCAAAAGTGCCATCGGGCCGCAAGGTTACCTGTTCGCCTTTGAGTGTGACGTGTGCGTGGCGATCCGTAGCGCCATAGACAATTATTTCTGCATCGACAGCAAAGGACATTCCATCTGCAGATTCGTCAAGACTGGCAGCTCCCTTGCCATAGCGTGTTTTCATGGGAGATCCCAAAGGGCGTTGCAGGCGATCTTCCAGAAGCTTCTGAAGCTCAGGGCTGGTGCCGCGATGAGAATAGCCGCCACTCATGGCATAAATTCGATCAGCCTGTTCAGCAACATCCGTCCAATTGTCATCCACCGCATCACTTGTGCTGGCCGTGGGAGTGTTGACTCGGTTACTGCGAGCGATGCAATAAAAAGAGCCATTTTCTGTCAGGTAGCCGATCTCCATGCGAAATTCACAAGGTGGGTCCTGAACGTCGACATACCAGTTACTGACACCTCCGTGGATGACGATGTTTCTTGTCAGAACCGCAGTCCCCGTTTCTTTAATACTGAAGACACGTAATGTCGGCTGCGCAGAGTGCCAATGCTGACCTAGGGCTGCTTGAGCACGATCGACACTGCGTTGCGAGAGTTCCCAGAATGCATGCAGCCAATAGGGGTCTCGTACCATAACGATCAAACGATCTTCTTTGGATTCCTGAGGGCTATCTGCGTTCGAAGCAATGTTTTTTGCTGTAGCAATTTTGCGCTGCAACAAATCGATCTTGCGGCGTATTTTTGAATCCTGCTTCTTAGTAGGACTCGTTGCACCAGAAACAAATAGAGAGTTTTTGGCACTCGCGCCGGGCGATTTGTCGTTGGAAAGTTGGGCGATGGCACCTCGTTTGTTGGCAATTTTAATCAATGCCAAAACCAATTCTTCTTTACGCATCGAGTGCCAACCGGCAATGCCGTTTTGGCGTGCCAATTGGGCGAGATCTTTAGCTGTTCGAGATCGTAGTGTGGCGGCCGTCATTAGGTGCGAGCCTCCGCTTTGCAGGAAGGTTCTTCGGGGCCTGGGGCAAGCTTCCGAAGAATGGGGACTTCATCCCTGAAAAAAAGTACTGGCCGGGCAGAATTGGCAGGATGGCATCAAGATGCACCTGCAAGCTATGCACGGAAGTCCCACCGGTATTCCCTCTACCAGTCGGAGGTAGGGCAGACTCACAAGCGTTGCACTTCCTTCAGGTAGTCCGTAGAACAGAGGCCCGATAAGTTGGTTGGCCTTTGTTCCGTAACCTGTGGGGATCTCCAAAAGGAACCGTAAATCCACTCCGATTATTCTAATCAGTATTGTCGGAAAAAGCAAAATTTTCGAGGTGTTTTGGGATGTAAGTCTTTATGTATTAAGGGTTAACGGGATGTGGTTTGCTGTCAAGGAGATCGTGTTGCTGGTTTGCTATGGGCTTCGTAAAACGCTTTGGAAAGCCGATTTGGAGCCACCCGTCTGACTAGCGTAAGGCCCTGCTAAATAAAGACTTGCGATTTGATACAAGACTTTGTGAAAAATTGCACGAATTCCCCTTTGCGCATTCTTGCTTGCCAACTAAATTAAGCCGCATCACGGGGCTGTTAATCCATTGTGAGATGAGGGTGAGAGGGTTAAGTGGGCTGTGTTTTGGCCCCCTTTTAATCCTGATTCTTTGCATAGAATTCCCAGATAGCCACGCATGACTAGCCCGCCTGATGGCCGTTCACCTGCTGCCCGAGCTGCAGAATGGTCTTCACGCATTATGACGATCTGCCTGGAGATGGTCGTGCCTGGCCTGGTTGGTTATTGGCTTGATAAGAAGTTCGGTACGAAGTTCGTGTTCATGTTGTTGGGCTTTGCACTAGGCTTTGCGATAGCAATCAAACATTTGCTTTACATAACTCGCAAAACCAACCAAGAACGCACAAGTAAATTACCTGCTGGAGAGGATATTAAACCGCCTGCAGATAAATGATATGGGGCAAATTGCTGTTAAGTAGTGCAATGCCCTGAGAGACGGCAGATTTCAACTTATAAAAGGAACCCACGTTTGTGAGCAGCCCTTCCTGTAGTCGATTGGCTGGCTGGTGTGGAAATGATTTTTACACTTGTGTGAAGTCGTTCCTG
>PATG01000060.1 GCA_002713555.1 Planctomycetaceae bacterium | reverse complement strand
AGCTCTTTCATAGGTTTGGCCTGGTCAGTACGCAGGCCACCGTACTCCGTGCGCCAACGGTAGTAAGTCTACTCGGCAATGCCCAGCTTCTTGCTTGCAGCTGGAGCCTTCAGACCCTTGGGCAAATGCACCTCCGCTTCGCGGAGCTTGCTGATGATTTGTTCTGCTGCATAAGTCTCGCGGGGCATAGCATCCAAAACGTTGATCCTCTATCAATGCATGGACTCGGTGAAGGGAGCTAGGTCAGAGGCGGCACGTGCCACTGCGTGTCTCTTTCAATGTAGCGNGAACGTGAGCGCGCGCACTNCGAAAACCACAACCGAGACACGCAAACGCCACCAAACGCGTGATGCACGGATTGTCGAATTAGAAATCCGAGCCATGACTGTGACTTTGTGTCCTACTCACCGGCAACGCCCTATACCGAAGCTTCCTGAAGTCACATTGAACTTTGTACTTGCCGAAGAACCGAATCCTCCAGATGGCGCAACGCCGATGCAATGGTTACTCGTAACGACGCTGCCGATCGAAAATGCCGAACAAGTGCAGCAAATTGTTTTTCATTACTTCATCCGCTGGCAAATTGAGATTTATTTTCGAACACTAAAATCGGGCTGTCGCATTGAGGATCGACAATTCGAAACGCTCGATCGACTTCTAAACTGTTTGGCCGTGTACTCCATCATCGCCTGAAAAATCATGTATTTGTGCCGACTTGGTCGCGAGCGATCCTCAATTCCACTTATCTCCACCCTCAATCAGCGGAGGAAAATTTGAGATCGGTTTTTAAACGGCTTCTGGACCGCGTTCGCCCGTGCGAATGCGGATGCAGTCGTCCATGGGAAGGACGAAGATTTTGCCGTCGCCAATCTGNCCCTTATCGCCCGTACGGCCGCCTTCTACTATGGCATCAATGGTGGGTTCGACGAATTCNTCGTTGACAGCAATTTGCATCTGCACTTTGCGGAGTAGATTTGCCGTGATTTCGCGGCCTCGATAAATCTCAGTCTGCCCCTTTTGACGACCAAATCCCTGAACATCCATGATGGTGAGCCGCACGACTTCAACTTTTGAGAGTGCCGCTTTCACGTCTTCAAGCTTGCTCGGCTGGATAATAGCAATGATAAGTTTCATGATTGTAGAAACATAGCTGGAGTAAACATAGCTGGAGTAAACCAGCTGAGGAAAGCGTGGTTTATGAGAGCATGGCTTCGGTAAGGAGGGCCGAGGTGCCCGTGTTTGGATCTCCTGATCCTAGCCCTTAAATCCTTATTCCTCAAGAGGATAAAGAGGAATGAAAAGAGGAGTGTGGGTCGAAGAGCGAGAGTTCGTTGCTACGCCGATTCCATTCTGCGGAGGAAGCAATTCCTGGTACTTTTACTGCCTGGACAAGTTTTAAATCCCTNAGAAACTCAATCCTGGCCTAACTCGCTCCTCGACCGTTAGCACCCCCATTGGGATACCCCGGCCTGGGCAGGAATAGGCGGCAAACCTACCCAAGCCTTGTCTGGGGCATCCTTCTGGATTCTTTATGACGGTCAGCTCTGTCCCCGGCCTGGCCGCACCTTAGGCGGATTGGTACGGCCAAGCCAAAAGGACTTAGTTTCAATTCGTTCACTTCGAATGGCCTAGCTTCTTTTCAGCAGGATGAAGATGTGCCGGGGGAGATAGGGTGTTTCCCCCGACACATTTCTGAAACCAGACGCATTTTTGAAGCAGGCAGAGCGTTGTCCTAAGCCATTGTTGTCGCTCCCCCATAAGCTTGCATACCGTGCTCGCTGATATCCAAGCCCTTCTGCTCTTCGGCTTCCGAAACTCGCAGGATTCCTGCAATTTTCATGGCCGCGAACAGTGCCAGCATTGTGACAAACGAAAAACCACAGATCAGCAGCGTTCCCTTGAGTTGGATGAAAAACGAGGTGGCACCACTAGTCAGGTGTGTGTTTGGCAGNATACCAATGGCNAGACAGCCCCAGACACCGCAGAGACCATGCACGGGCCAGGCTCCNACAGGATCATCAATCTTTAGCTTGTCGAGCAACATCACACCGCCAACGATCAATCCACCCGCAACGATGCCAACGACGATTGCCATCCACAAACTCATGCAATCACAGCAGGCCGTGATGCCGACCAGACCACCCAGAATTCCATTCAAGCCCATCGACAAGTCTGGCTTTTTGAACAAATACCAGCTCAGCAATGTGGCAAATAATCCGCCAGCACCCGCTGCCAATGTAGTGGTGACAGCAATGTGCATGGTGGCATCGATGTCACTGGTGGACTGAAATGCCAGTTGGCTGCCGGGGTTAAATCCATACCAACCAAACCAGAGAATAAATACGCCTAGCGCTGCAATCGGCAGGCTATGACCGGGCATCGGAATACTCTTGCCATTGACAAAACGACCCAGTCGGGGGCCCAGGATGATAGCGCCTGCAAGGCCTGCAAAACCGCCTACTCCATGAACGACCGCTGAACCGGCAAAATCCTGGAAACCTTCCTGTGCCAGGAAGCCACCGCCCCATTTCCACATACCACTAATAGGATAAATGAGGCCGGTGAGGATGGCACTGTAGATCAAGTATCCAGCAACTTTCATACGCCCTGCGACTGCACCAGATACAATCGTAGCCGCAGTTGCAGCAAATACTGCCTGGAATAACCAGTCGACTTCGGGACTGAAGGTTCGGTCTGCAGCAACTTCATACCCGCCGAGACCCATGCCTCCAAAGGCAAAATACTTGCTTTCNTCAACATTGATTCCGTAACTGCCCGGGTACATGATTCCGAAGCCAACCACAAAGAACAGCAAGACACCCACGCAGATGTCCATGGAGTTCTTAAACAGAATGTTGACTGCGTTTTTGGAAGAATTAAAGCCTGCTTCCACCATGGCAAAGCCAGCCTGCATAAAGAATACGAGTACGGCTGCCAAAAATAACATGGCATTGTCTAGAGCATAACCCACGCCCAAATCAGCGGCTTCCGCTGTTTCTACGGGTGCTTCTTCTGCGGCCACTGCCAACTCACCTGACACAATCACGGCACTAATTGATAGAATTGTTGCCACGAACAAGGAGCGCCAGCCCCTCTCCAATAAGTTATTCATTTTCGTACGCCTTTAAGTTTGTCAGAAGGAAAATAGTCCATTCAGGATCGAAGCGACCTGACAAGAATACCGCCTAATTGATCCCGGAGATGCCCCTGCTCAGGACATCTCAATAGTGCTCGTCTGTTAAATCCTGGGCTGCTACTCCCAAATCACCAGACCGTACTACAAAAACGGGACAGGCAGTTTTGGGGTATGCCGCCAATCGCTGTTGCTTGGTAAACTTTCTTACAGCGGGTGCCAATGCTAATCGCAATTAATGTGCCAAAAGTAGAAAAGGCCTCATATGCTCAGGGATCTTGTTCTACTAAACCCCTGTAGAAAAGGCTTTTACAGTGATTTGGAAAATCCGGCTGCCTAGCACATGGGCAACGAGTCAATAGAGAGTGCCTGCTGGTTGGTCAGCAACTGACGCGCGGCTAGGCAGCATGGCCCTGGTAGCAGCAATGCCAACAAAATGCCAACAATTTGTCTAGCCCGCAGCAGGGGTCGCTTCATCTGCTCCGACTTCAGCAAAGAGTGCATTGGCGAATTCTTCATGATCAAACAGGGCCCAGTCTTCGGGCTGTTCGCCGACGCCAACGTATTTGACAGGGAGGCCTACTTGAGCACGGATGGCTACCACGACGCCACCTTTGGCGGTTCCATCGAGTTTGGCCAATACAATGCCCGTGCAGTCCACCGCTTCGGTGAACTTACTGGCCTGGCTGATGCCGTTTTGACCCGTGGTGGCGTCCAGGACGAGCAGTACTTCATGAGGTGCAGCGGGAATTTGCTTGCGGATGGAATCCTGTATTTTAGTCAGTTCTGTCATCAGGTTCTTCTGCGTTTGGAGCCGGCCAGCCGTGTCCACGATGCACACGTCAGCACCCGTGCGAATCGTCTCTTCAACTGCCCGATAGGCGACAGAAGCAGGGTGGGCCCCATCTTCTCCCGTAACGATATTGACCCCCAGACGCTCTGACCAAATGGTTAGTTGCTGGACAGCGGCGGCACGAAATGTGTCGCCTGCACCCAGCACAATACTTTTGCCTTCCGATTTGAGGAGGTGGGCCAGTTTGGCAATCGAAGTGGTTTTGCCAGCGCCATTGACACCACAGACCATGATCACAGTTGGGCCTGATTCTGCGTATTTGATGGGCGAACTGTCCTGGGCCATGAGATCAGAGAGCTTTTGCTTCCAGGTGGCTATCACTTCTTCCAGTGTGACCACCCTGCCCCGCATTTTGGTCGAGACTTCAGTCACGATCTCTTCGACCGAATCGTACCCCATGTCCGTTTTGAACAAGATGGCGCGCATTTCATCAAGAAATCCGTCGTCGATAAGCCGTCCTTCGCTTTTAAAGAGGTCGCGGACGTCCGTTTTGAGCAGATTGGTGGTCTTGGTGAGGCCACGCTTTAGTTTTTCGAATAAACCCATGGAATTTTTAAATGTAGATTTGAAATGTCGAAACAGAAAAAGGATTGTCCCAGTAGAAGGATAAAACCAGGGGGAGTTCTATTCGTCTCTTCAAATTGGTTATGTGTCTGAGACGGGTAATAGTTTGTCCAGAATGCCATTCACAAACTGAGATGAATTGGCGCTCCCGAAACGTTTTGCTAATTCTACGGCTTCGTCGATAGCCACGTGGTCGGGCGTATCGGCATAACGAATTTCGAAGGCACCCAACCGGAGGACGGCCCGATCGGTGGCAGCCATCCGGTCGATACTCCAATTGTTGGCTTTTGCCGAAAGTAAGGTGTCCAGCTCACCCTGATTACGAAGCACTCCCAGAACCAGATAGGTGGCAAACTCTCGTAATGATTCATCCTTCAGGCGGGCTTTGATAAAGGGCGCAAGCTGATCCTGTGAGTCCCTGGGATTCAGGTCCTCCTGGAACAAAGCCTGCACAGCAACTTCACGAGCTCGGCTACGACTAGCCATTGGTTTGAGGTTCCTGGATGAAATCTTTGAGGTTTCTGATCAATGATGTGGCGGCACGACCAGTATGTTCTATTTTACGCCGGTGGACAGTTTTTGAGCAATCCGACCATCTGGAGAGCTGCTTCTGCACACTCGCAGCCCTTATTGCCAACATTCCCACCTGCACGGTGTATGGCTTGTTCCAACGACTCACAAGTCAAGAGACCGAAAAGCACCGGCAGATCCTGAGAAAGTCCAACTTCCATCAGGGCCAGACTTACACTTCGGTTTATATGTTGATCGTGAGATGTCTCGCCACGAATGACTGCCCCCAAGGCAATCACGGCCACATACTGCCCCGATTGGGCCATTCTCTGGGCAACGACAGGAAGTTCCCAGGCCCCGGGGACCCACGCAATATCGACATGGTCGTCGGTAACACCTGCTTCTGCGAGTGTCTCCCTGGCTCCGTCCAGTAGCTTTGAGGTAATGGACTTGTTCCACTCGGAGACCACGATGGCAAAGCGGTCGGATTTGTTCACTGCTGCAATTGCAATTGTGTTTGACACGTTTATTTTTGGGTGGGATGTCTGGAATGTTGAATGGTGTTCCAAAATCCTGAAACGCTTACTCCTTGATACTCATCAAAAACTCGGCATTTGAGTTGGTTTTGCGTAAGCGGGTCGTAAGTAGTTCCATTGAATCGGCTGGATTCATTTCGCTAAGCACACGTCGAAGTATACTGATCCGTCGATGTTCTTCGGGGTCCATCAACATTTCTTCACGTCGGGTTCCGCTTCGACTGATTTCGATGGCTGGCCAAATTCGTTTATCCACTAAGGCGCGATCTAGCACAATTTCCTGGTTTCCCGTGCCTTTGAATTCTTCAAAAATAACTTCGTCCATGCGACTGCCCGTATCGATCAAAGCCGTAGCGATGATTGTTAGAGAGCCACCCTCCTCAACCTTGCGTGCTGACCCAAAGAATCGCTTGGGACGCTGCATGGCATTGGCATCGATACCTCCTGAGAGCACTTTGCCCGAATGGGGGCATTCGGCATTCCAAGCTCTAGCCAGACGTGTAATCGAATCCAAAAAGATGACCACATCATGGCCATACTCGACCATGCGTTTGGCTTTTTCGATGACCATGTCGGCAACTTGCACGTGTCGCGAAGAGGGTTCGTCAAAGGTGGAACTGATGACTTCGCAATTGGGGCCCTTAACTTCACGCTCCATGTCCGTTACTTCTTCAGGACGTTCGTCGATCAAGAGCATGACCACGTATGCCTGTGGGTAGTTGACCAGCACACTCTTGGCCATTTCCTGCATCAAGATAGTCTTGCCGGCTCGAGGAGGGCTGACGATCAGCCCGCGCTGTCCAAAGCCAATGGGCACGATCATGTCGACCACGCGCATGTCGGTGTTTTCGGCCGTGGTTTCCATGACAATTCTTGATTCGGGATGGACCGGAGTCAGATTGTCAAAAAATACTTTTTTGGACAGCTGATTGGGATCTTGACCGTTGATCTCTTCGATCCGCAGTAAGGCAAAATACCGTTCGTTTTCTTTGGGTGGGCGGATGGTTCCCGATACGGTGGCTCCGGTGCGCAAACCGAAACGACGGATCTGGCTGGGAGAAACATAAATGTCGTCTGGGCAGGACAAGTAGTGGTAGTCGGGGCTGCGTAAGAAACCAAAACCATCGGGCAGTATTTCCAGGGCCCCTTCCCCTGACATCATCCCATCAAGTTTCACGCGTTTTTTCAGAATGCGGAAAATGAGATCTTGTTTTTTGAGGCCAGCGGTTTCTTCCAGACCCTCCTCGGCGGCCACTTCAATCAATTCGGGCATTTCCATACGCTGCAAGGCTGCGATATGGATGTTGGCGTCCGGCTTGTCCGTCCGCTCAATTGTTTTGCCCACACGACGAACACGTTCCGCAGCTTTGTCGAGCTCTTCAGCAATCGAGAGAGGCTCTTCGCGATCAAGTTCTGCAAGCCGTTGATTGTCTGCTTGTTGGATAGAACTGAAATCGTTTGGTTTTCTGCCGCGAGAATGCGAATGCGGACGACCATGCCGCGGTCCGCGGTTGCTGGTCTCAGACATTGAATGGGTACTCCAGAATAGAAGTAAATTCCGATGCGCTGATGGCATCAATGGTGGGGGGGGAACTTTGTAATTCGTTAAATAGCTCTTCGGAAACGGCGGTTGGCCGTTCTTCTAACGCGAGTCAGAACAACACAACCGTCAATGAAAAAAACGCTCGAACAGAAATCAATAGGTGGGATAATGAAAAAGAGAGAGGCTCTTAGGAACAAGCCAATCTTCAAACCAGTATGGCAACAAGTTTCGCTAGTGGGAAGGCTTCGTGTGACCACATTTTATAAAGTTTTGTCAGTATCCAAGTGAAGCGAAGTCCACAGAGCATCTACCTGAGCTGACAAATCATGCAGCGAGCCACCGCTGTTGAGTACGTGAGTCGCTGCTTGCTTTTTCTCTTTTATCGGCATTTGGGAAGCTTCTCGTGCGGTAAATTGGGTAGGAGTCCATTTTCGACCCCCAGCGCGTTCCTGCCGGATTTCTAGCGGGCAATCAACGAAAACTACGCTATCGCACAGGTTTGCCCAACCTGCCTCGAATAGTAGGGGTGCGTCGACCACGGCAATTGTGGTTTGATTGTGTGCCAGTTTTGCCAATTCGGCCTCAAAGCGCTGGCGTATGCGGGGGTGCAATAATTGTTCTAAATAGTCCAGATTTACTGCACCACTTGGCGAATCTTCGAAAACCTTGGCGGCAATCGCTTTGCGGTCGATCCCGCCGGTATCCAAGGTGATTTCTTCTCCCCAGCGTTTGACCAGCTTCTCACGGATTTCCTGAGTATTGATCACCTCGTGAGCCGCCTGATCCGCATCCAGGACGAGCGCTCCTCGCTCGGCCAATTGTTGGGCGACAGTCGTTTTTCCGCTGGCGATGCCGCCAACGAGCCCTAATACGTGCATGCCAAATTGCCAGATACGTTGTTCAAAGCCCGCCGTTCGGGGCATGGGATATAAGGATGGAAGGTTTTTTTACCGGTGTCCATTTGGGTTTCAATGCTGCCAGGGTTCGCAATGGGCCCAATCATCGCCCGTTTTTACGTCGACTTTGAGGGGAACTTCCAAGTGCATCACCTGGGTCATCTCCTCAACGACCAGCTGGGCGAGTTCGTCGAGAGCTTCAGGAGCCACTTCCAGTACGAGTTCGTCGTGTATCTGTAAGAGCATGTGAGCTGGTAGGTCCTGCTGTTCCAGTCTGCGATACACACCGATCATCGCCAATTTGATCAAATCTGCTGCCGACCCCTGGATGACGGCGTTGACGGCCGTACGTTCTGGCAAGTTGAGTTGTCGCAGGGCGCCCGTTTTGGTTTCGCGTAGCCCTTCTGGCACAGGACGTACACCCTGGATCGCACGACGACGTCCCAACAAAGTCGTCACGTATCCCGTTTCACGGCTAGTGATCAGGGTATCGGTAAAAAAGTCCAGCACACCGGGGTAACGTGCAAAAGAGGTTTCGATAAACTCGCTGGCTTCGTCTTGTGTTATGTCCAGCGCTTTTGCCAATCCAAATGGGCTTTGGCCATAGATGATTCCAAAGTTGACCGCCTTGGCACGACGTCGCATGTCACCCGTTACCTGAGACAGCTCGACTCCCTCAACCTGGCTGGCAACCAATGCGTGGATGTCTTCATCATCGGCAAATGCCTGGCAGAGAGTTGGGTCTCCGGTGTAGTGCGCTAGCACGCGCAGCTCGATTTGTGAATAGTCGGCGGCTAGCAGTTTCCAGCCATCGGGACCCGCGCGAAATGCCGAACGAATTTCTCGACCTTCTGCAGTCCGTACGGGAATGTTCTGCAGATTCGGATTGCTCGAACTGAGCCGTCCGGTAGCCGCGACCCCTTGATTGAATGAAGCGTGTACCCGTCCTGTATCGGGGTGCACAAGCTCGGGAAGTGCATCGACGTAGGTGTTCAGTAACTTGGAATACTGCCGATGCTCGACAATTTTCTGTGGCAGAGGGTGCAAGGGTGCCAGCTCTTCCAGGACGCTCGCATCGGTACTGGGGCCGGTTTTGGTTTTTTTGATGACGGGCAATCCCAGTTCCTCAAATAACAATATCCGCAATTGCTTGGGCGAGCCGATATTCAACGGATGTCCTGCCTGGGCTTCGATTTCTGAGGCCAACTCCCGAAGACGCTTGCCATACAGCACACTCAATTCATTGAGGCGTTCGGTATTGACACAAATTCCACGGTGTTCCAAGTCTCCTAGGATCTCAATCAAGGGAACTTCAACTGTATGGTTTAGTTCACCAAGGCCTTGGTCTACCAGCTTTGCTTCGAGGAGTGGGTACAGTTGTAAGGGGAGATCGGCATCCTCCGCTGCGTAGTGGGCCACATCGGCTACGGGGACTTCGTCCATCCGTTTTTGGTTTTTCCCCTTGCCAATCAGGGTGTCAATCTTGGTTGTTGTGTGGTCCAGATAGCGAAGTGCGAGTTGATCCAAATTGTGGCTGCGTTCTCCAGCGTCGAGTAAATAGCTTGCTACCATTGTGTCAAATTTTGTGCCCTTGAGTCGGATGCCAGCATTTCTCAATACCACTAAATCGTATTTTAAGTTCTGCCCGATCTTGGCGATTTCTGGGTTTTCAAGAATAGGACGCAAGGCATCGGCAACGAGTGCACTGTCGAGGACTTGATCTCCTGCGGGTCCACGAACGGGAACATAGTAGGCCTGCCCCGGTTCGTAGGCTAAGGCATAGCCAACAATTTCTGCACGACGTGGTTCGAGGGCCGTGGTTTCGGTGTCGATCGAGATGAGATTCTGCTGCCCAAGGTTTTCGACAAGTTCCTGGAAAGACGAGACATCGTTCACGAGATGGTAGTCGCTAGAAATGCTTTGCCTGACATTGGCATCAGCTCTACCGCCACTGAGATCGGCCACGCGCTGCTCCAAGGATCGGAAACCAAATTCCTGAAAAAGTTCTCTGATGCGTTCCAGATCCGTGCCACCAACACGGGCGGCTTCCCAGTCGGGAGTTATGGGAACTGCCCTGTCGAGTCTGACAAGCTCGCGAGACATAATGGCATCGTCGCGAAACTCCATAAGGTTTTGTTTGCGTTTTGCTCCAGCGACTTCATTGGCATGGTCGAGAACGGAGTCTAAATCGTCGAAAGTAGCCAATAGCTCTTGCGCAATTTTAGGGCCAATCAGCGGCACTCCGGGTACGCAGTCCACTTTGTCGCCAACCAGGGCCTGGAAATCCACCACTTGATCTGGGCGTATTCCCCAATCGTCCTGTAGGTCCTCTGCCTGGTAGATCGAGTTTTTACGGATGTTATAGAGAGAGACATGCTCGGTGATCAGTTGCCGGCAATCTTTATCACCAGTGACGATCAGGCATTCAGCTGCTTGCTCATCACACAAGCGAGCGACCGTTGCCAAGACGTCATCCGCTTCGAACCCCGGACTGCTCAGGATGGGGATTCCCAATGCGGCCAGCACTTCACGTATTTTAGGTATCTGCGAAGCCAGGTCTTCAGGCATGGAGCCCCGATCGGCTTTGTAGCCATCGTACAAGTCGTGCCTGAAAGTAGGGCCGGGTAAATCGAAGGCGCATAAGAGTGCATCGGGCTTGCGCGTTTCGATCAGCTGCAGCAAGTCACGCACGAAACCATAGATGGCCCCCACGGGCTCACCACGTGGGCTGGTCATCTCAGGCAGGGCATGAAATACCTGAAAGATCAATGAATGCGAATCGACGGCGTAAATAGTCCAGCCATGGATGTTTTCAGGTGGATTGGACTCGGACCGACTGGGGAGCTGGGAGAGCTCTTCGGTGGGTTCCATGCCGGGTAATGACGCTTGTCGGGAAGATTCAGGCATGTTGTGAAAAGGGCCGTTTGTTAATAACTAGGGTAGATTTGTAGGCAAAGATACTATTTTTGCGAAGCAATCGAATAAGTTTGAGGATCCTCGTAGCTAAGAACTCAAGTCACCAAAGTACTAGAGATTCCGACGTTTTAGGCATACCTGGCAAAAAAAGGGCCATTCGAACCATTTGATTGTACGCATTGGCCAACCGCGCGAAATCCTACGACTCGGATGCAAGCCGTGTCAAGCAGGCTTCAGCCAGGAGGGGCGATTTCTTGACACGTTGTAATTGCCCAACTATGCTCGACTTAGGACGAATTAGCTTCCTGGAAGAGGCTTGCTGCATTGAGAAGTTGCAGTATTGATGAGTTTTGGGAAGTCTGTCGTTTTGATGTTCGGCAGCTTACGTTTTGCCAGAGACGAATTCAAAGAGTTGGTATTTCTGAAACGGATTTGCAGTTTGGGCCCCACGGAACATTACCCCCGCACAGAAGATTTGCCCTTACAAAAAATTTGTAGCCGGCGCATTTGTTGCTCTGCAGTTTTCTCAACAATCTGTTGAGTCCGCTTTGCGGGGTGGCCTCAAGTAGAGCCTTGGCGTAACTACGAAATACTCTTCATTCATAAACCATGGCCTTTGATAATTACCTATGGCATCCAAAGAGAATCAAAACTTGCAGATAGTTGTTATCGTGTTGGCCATTCTGGTTTTCATTTTAGCAGGTGTTGCATTCTGGCTGAACGGTAAGAAAACGACAGCCATGGCGCGTGCAGACGATGCCAATACGAAGGCCTCCGAGGCAGGTCGTAGTGAACGAGAAATGCAAGCCCAAGCCAATAACTATAAGGTTTGGATTGGTTACCAGGAAGCGGACACCTACGACACGCTGCAGGAGTCTTTTGCCGGAGATATGGAAAAATACGGTAAGTACTTTGAGGAAGAGAACAGATCCTATCGGAATATATTAGAAAACATTTTTGAAGAGAATCGTCTGCTTGGTCAGAATGAAGTCACTGCCAAGGCTCAGGTCAAGGATCTAACAGTACGACTGCTGTCGCTAGAAAAAGAAAAAGAAGCGCAGATCGCGAAGCACATCGAAGACAAAGATGCAGCAATTGCTCAAAAAGAAAGTCTTCGGAATGATTTTCAGCAACAGCGTGAGGCGATGATTGAAGAGAACAGAAAAATTGCCGATCAGCTTGAAGAGCAGCGAACAAGAATCGATGAATTGACGGCCGCTTGTGCGGACACAGAAAAAACACTGAACCAGGAGATTGAGAAGCTGAAACGGATGCTGGTTGTTTTGAAAGATAATCAAGCAGTACCGGATCCCTATGCCCAACCTGCGGATGGAGAAATCCGTCTGGTAGATCAACGCCAGGGCAAGGTATGGATCAACCTGGGAACCCTCGATCAATTGCGTCCCCAAGTGACATTCAGTGTATATAGTGGCGATACCAGCGATATCTATGCAGCCGAGTCGAAAGGGAGCATTGAAGTCACTCAGATTCTAGGAGCTCATCTGGCAGAAGCTCGAATCAGTTCGGACGAACCAACGCGGCCACTGGAAAAGGGCGATAAGGTTTATAGCCAGGTCTGGAATCAGGGTCGCAAGGTTGGCTTTGCTCTAGCTGGAATAATTGACATGAATGGAGACGGGGTAGAAGATCTGGCACAAATGAAGAGTGTTATTGCGATGAACTCTGGTAAGGTTGATGCGATGCCAGATGGCAAGGGCGGAATCGTTGGTGACATGACCGTAGACACACGCTATCTCATCCTGGGAAAATACCCAGAAGGTGCCCGTAAGGAAGAAGCAAACGAAAGACGGTCCTGGATGAAGATCAATGAAGATGCCACGACTCTGGGTATCGAAACGATCACACTGGATGAATTCCTGAATCTCTTAGGATGGCAGGCAGAGCGGCGAACGGTAAAGTTGGGCGCTGGAGCGCGGGCTGAAGATTTTCCGGCTATCATGCGAGGTGATAGAATTCCGCAAGACACAAATTCTCAGCGCCGAAAGTTCCGTCCACGCAAGCCGCAAGCCGCCTACTAGCTAGGCTGTATCGGCCACCCAGGTTGTAAATCGTTGCAGCAATTTTCGTGTGTCGGGCGTGTCAACACAATGTCTGGCAAATTCTTCTACCGACGTGCCTGCAATGCGTTCGACGTATTGGGGATAGGCCTCCAGTCTTTGGAGCAAGAACTTGCGATCAAGTTCGGGGTGGAACTGTGTGCAATAAATGGGAGCCTCGGCTAACCGAAACGCCTGGTTTTTGACCAGCTTGGAAGAAGCCAGCAGGATAGCATCAGGAGGAAGTTCAACGACATGGTCTTCGTGGCCCGCTTGCCCACGATAAGGCTTTTGAAGTTGCCCAAAAAGCGGGTCTTGCATTCCCTCTGCCGTGAGTTGGAGATCGATCGTGCCTAATTCAGCATGGTCCGGATCATGGATGCAGCGTCCACCCATGGCACGCGCCAGTGCCTGAAAACCCCAGCAGGATGCAAAGGTATGTTTTCTTAGCTCATAGAGTAACCGGAGATCCTCCAAGGCATGCTCCAGCCACGGACTATCGCCGGCAGCTGAATAGTTTCCGCTGCCACCGATGAGTACCGCATGGGCGCTTGCCAGATCCGTTTTGGTTAAGCGCTGGGTCAATAAGTCGAAGGGCCGTATGTGATCCGGGCGACATCCTATCGACCTTGCAAAGCAGTCCACCTCTTGAATCCTGATGGGATCCTCAACATCACGGATTTGAATCAATAAATAGCGAAGTGCTGGCATGAAAACGAGAGGTTTTTTGTTATTTTGCCAAAGGATTGGTTGCAAGAATATCAGCTGCTTCCTCCGCTGCGAACTGGATGCTTTCTTGGAGGGTATTGCCCAGAAAATCTAATTCGTCAAGCGTGATCGACAGCGGTGGCATGAGAACAAGCACGTCGCGCAGCGGTCTTAGCCAGACACCACGTTGTTTTGCGGCTCGACAGACAAGCGCGCCTATCCTGATATTTGCCGGATAGGGTACGTTTGATGAAGGGTCCGGCGTGAATTCGACTGCCGCAATAAGTCCGTGCTGTCGGCATTGTGCAACATTGGGGTGCTCTTGTAGTTGCTCAAGTATCTCTGCCAGTTTCTTTGCTTTCGAAGGCAGATGCTGCAGGGTTTGTTCTTCCTCCAGGAGATCGAGGGTGGCCAGTGCGGCAGCAGCGGCAAGCTGGTTTCCTCCATAAGTGTGTCCGTGAAGAAACGCCCTGCCGCTATCGTCATCTCCTAGAAATGCTTGATAAATCTTCGGGGTAGCTATCGCTGCCGCCAAGGGCAGGTATCCGCTGGTGATACTTTTGCCCAGGCAGAGGATGTCGGGTTCAACCGACTCATGTTCGCAGGCAAACATCCTCCCGGTACGCCCAAAGCCGGTGACGATTTCGTCGGTTATCATCAGGACGTTGTAGCGTTTGGTTAGTTGGCGTACGCCATGTAAATAACCTTCAGGATGAAACACCATGCCTGCAGCCGCTTGGATCAGAGGCTCCAGTACGATGGCAGCGATCTGCTCATGCTCCGCAGAGAGAACGTGTTCGAGTTGCTGCAAGAAGTGTTCACACGCACCCTCTGAGGATGGAAGGTGGCGAGGATCTGGCGTAGGTAAACGAATCACATCAAATAGCAGAGGTTTAAAAACAGCATGAAAACGGGCTATGCCGCCAACACTTGCACTGCCCAAGGTGTCGCCGTGATATGCCTCACCAAGGGCTATGTATTTTGTTTTGTTTGGGCAGGGCTGATCGCACTGCTGCCAATACTGAAAGGCCATCTTGAGGGCAACTTCTACAGCTGATGAGCCATCACTGGCGTAAAAAATATGCTGTAGATCACCTGGGAGACTATCTGCCAGGCGTTTGGCAAGTATCGCAGCTGGACAGTTGCCCTGGCCTAACGACGTGGTATGCGCTACGCGGCCCAGTTGCGTTTGGATGGCTTCATTGAGACGTGGATGATTATGGCCATGCAGGTTGCACCACATGCTGCTAACACCGTCCAGGTATTTTTTGCCAGATGTGTCAAATATCCAAACACCTTCCGCCCGATCGATGACAACCGACTCGTAGGTTTCCATCTGCGTGAAGGAGTGCCAGAAATGATGGCGGTCCCAGTTGGCAAGTTCTGAGTGGGTGGGCATGAAAAAATACTAGTATTACGTAAAGAAGGCGGATGTGGGCGGGATCGTTTGAGCTAGTTCTTGAGCGATGCATTCTCGAGGGGTTATTCTTGGAATAAAAACTTGTGGCACGAAACGTTGCAGGAATCCAGGTAACACTTCAAAAAACCGTAACACTTCAAAAACATACCACCACTGCTCGCAAAGTACTTTACCAACTTACTTCTACGGCAGTCCCAATTTCGATGCCTAGCATGATCTTTGCACTGTCGTCCACAATGGCGATCTCAAGATGATCGTTCGATCCAATAAGTGCCATCAAGGTCATGCTGGGTTGATCCGAGTAAGTGGCAAAAATACCGCGAGTTTCGTGCTGGTCGCAATGAATAGAAACGAGATCGTTAGTAGGAACATCAGCAAGCATTGCGCGCGAAATATTAGTAATCAGATTGCCGAAAGAATCGATAGATACTACTTCTCCTTCAATTCGATTTGCCACTTTTATGACTCCAGGCCAGTCCAACTGCTTGAGTTCTTTGAGGGGAGATCCTAGTTCTTGGGGATTGAGTCCCAAGCTCAGGTGGGAAGCCACAGGGGCCATAATGTCACGTCCATGGAAGGTGGGCGCTACTGTCGGGCGGAAGTACTTTTCCGCTTCAACAGAGACTATCATAGTGGGCTGGGCCCTCTCCGCCAACCGTCCGAGGAGGCCATTGTCGGGGCAGATATAGCGGCCCCAAGGAAATTCTACATATACAATAGGACGATTGCTTCCCACGCCAGGATCAATTACCGCAACATGGATGGTCTCCTCAGGAAACAGGGGTGTTGTGTCCACCAGAGCCAAGGCCCCTTGACGGATATTTTGTGGTGAAATGGAATGGCTGATGTCCACGATGCGCGCCATGGGATTGAGAGATAGAATAACTCCCTTCATTGCTGCACTGTAAGGACTGCCAACTCCAAAATCAGTGGTCAGTGTAATGATTGGCTGCGTAGGCATGAGATTATTTTAGTGTTCATGCCCACCCGGGCCATGCACATAGCCGTGAGAAAGTTCGTCCTCGGTGGCTTCTCGCACATCTCGGACGGTCACATCAAAATGGAGGACAGTACCTGCCATAGGATGGTTGCCGTCGATCGTGACTTCGTCGTCATCAATTTCTATCACGGTCACCACGGTTGGGCCGTTTTCAGTTTCCACCTGGAATTGCATGCCAAGTTCGAGTTGCTCAGCACCCTCGAATTGCTCCCGTGGAACTTTTTGTTCCAGTTCTTCATTGCGCTCCCCATAGGCGTCTGTAGGTGCAACGGTCACTTGTAGGCTATCCCCGACTTGCTTGCCTTCCAATTCTCGTTCTAGTCCTGGAATAATTCCACCCACTCCGTGAAGGTAGGCTAGCGGTTGATGGCCTGCGGACGTATCGATCACTTCTCCTTCGTCATCTTTTAAGGTGTAGTCGATGGCTACGACTGCGTTTTTAGCAATGAGCATGGAGTTTTCCTGATGATTCTGGAGTCTGGTAGAAAGGGGTAAGCATGGTAGGCTCCTAGTTTAGCGTTTGGGGGTACTCCGTCACAGTCATGGATGCTTGTGTTCTTGCGATTTGGCCAGGGACGAGTGCCTAGGCAGCAAAGGACAGGCCTGTTCGAGTTCCAACCACTGGCTACAGGTAGAACCTGTTGGCTTTAAACTTTATAGATTGCACGTGTTCTTACGGCTGCCGACGAGCTGATTGCGGGCAGTATGTTGAAAGATGTCAGAGTCATGCGGCATCCTGAATACGGTATGGTATGTTTTTAAGCCGCACTTGCTGGACCAAATGTTGCATCCGCTCCTGCGTCGCGGCGCGTATTGCAAGAAGCATTTTATTTTCGGCCATCCCCGGATGTTTCTCGTGTGGTTTTTATAGGGACTCCCCACAGGGGGTCGTCCTGGGCCCACCGTCCGGTAGGACGCCTTGGTTCAGCGCTCGTTGAAACGTCTGCCGAATCCGAATCGGTGCATACCCAACTGGTGCACGACAATCCGAATCTTTTTCGAGAAGAACTTATCGATCGGTTTCCCTCGAGTGTTGACNTGCTGAAACCAGCAAGTCTGCTATTGGCTGCTACAACAAACTTGCCTTGCAGTCCTGCAGTGCGGCTCCACACGATTTATGGCGTCAGTAAGACAACGTGGGAGGGAGAGCCAGCCGANGNTGTTGTGCCCGNTGCCATCGNGCGTCTTTTAGGGGTTGCCAGCGAAAGAGAAATACGTGCCAAGCATGCATTCCTTCACCGGCAGCCAGGTACCATATCCGAATTGGTGCGCCTTCTCCCTCAGCACAAAGTAGATGGGTGCCAGTCCCCATCTTAGGGTTGTTTGATCAAACAATAGGTTTGCTCTACGATTCTCATGTCGAAGCATGGCAGGTGCAAGCACCCACCCTTTGGTTTTACCCTACGTCCCCCGTATCCTGGCGGATCCGCTTCGTGAGATACCCTGGAGTATTCCAAACCCTCCATCCCCAATTTTCTCCCTTCCCCCTCTTCTTTCTCCCTGCCATAGCAGATGTCGCCACCGACAGGCGCTGTTACGACCAACTAATGATGCTCTGCTATCTGCAGGCAAATTTCTCGAAATTGGCTCGGATCGATGTTGGGATTTTTCTTTTTCGCCTGGCCAATCAGGGCCCCGACAGCTTGTTGTTTGCCGTTTTTCAGGTCGGCAAGAATCTTGGGATTGGCATCGAGCAACTCTCGACAAATCGCTTCAATTTGAGAATCATCAACTTGCTCAATTCCCAGTTTGCTGATGGCGGCATCGATGCCAATCCCTGAGGTATGCATGAGTTCAAAAGCGTCTTTGCCACGTGAGTTAGGTAGTTTTTTTGTCTCAATCGCTTGGATAAGATCTGCCAGATTATTGGCGGGGAGCGCCAAGTCCGCGATTGTAATTTCTTGCTCTTTCAGTATTCGTAAGACATCTTGCGTGACCCAATTGCAAGCCTTTTTATAATCGCCGCATAAATCGGCCACCTGCGTAAAGTATTCAACCAACACGCGTCCTTGATTGACAAGTACATCCGCATCGTAGTCGGACAGTCCATGCTGTTCGCGGAGTCTTGATCTCAAAGTCGCTGGCAATTCACCTAAGTTTGCCCTTACCTCTTCGACACGCTGGGCGGGAGTGATTACCGGCACGAGATCGGGGTCGGGGAAATATCGGTAATCACTGGATTCTTCCTTGCTTCTCTGTCCCAGGGTTTTGCCCAGGGCATCATCCCAGCNGCGTGTTTGCTTGGGAGAATCCCCCAAACGGTTGCCNGTTTCCTGCCAAACCCTGTATTGGCGNTCCACTTCATAATCGATCGCGCGTTCAACAGCTCGAAAGCTGTTCATGTTTTTTATTTCGACGATAGGTGTGGCAATTTTTTGGCTGTCTTTTTCCAGGTGCAGATTCACGTTGGCGTCCACACGCAGGCTGCCTTCTTGCATGTTGCAGTCTGAAACTCCGATGTAGGTCAGCAAGAGTTTGAGTTCCTGCAAATAAGCCCTTGCTTCGGCAGCACTTCGCATATCGGGTTCTGAAACAATTTCCAAGAGAGGTGTGCCGGTGCGGTTCAAGTCGATTTCACTATCGGCTTTTCCGGCAACTTCGTCATGGACGCTCTTTCCCGCGTCCTCTTNCAGATGAGCTCGCAAAATACGAATGCGCTTCGTCTCAAATCGCTGCTCGCTATCGCTGATTTCTAAATAGCCGTCGGCCGACATCGGCAAATCAAACTGGCTGATTTGATAGCCCTTGGGCAAATCTGGATAAAAATATTGTTTGCGATCCCACTTCGTAAATGTGGGGATGTCGCAGTTTAGGGCGATCGCTGTCTGGAGAGATAAATCGAAAGCCCGTCGATTCATGACTGGCAGGCTNCCTGGCAAGCCAATACAAACTGGGCAGGTCTGGGTGTTGGGTTCTGCGCCAAACTGCGTGCTGCACCCACAGAACAACTTGCTGGCCGTAGCCAACTGGACGTGGACTTCGAGGCCAATGATTGTGGTGTAGGGTTGCGACATTTTAAAAACCTATCCTGGAGCCCAGAACGCNAGCCCTGCCCTCGTCTTCCGAAAAAGTGAGTGGGAGTAATTTGGGAGAGGCTCTCAGGTTGTTGTGTGTCGTGTTGATTGTCGTAGGGACGGGTTGTATTTATGGAGTTGTTTTTATTGGGCAGCGGGCCAACGGTTATGCCAATCGGTTTCTTGTTCGTACATGCGGGCACCACGAAACAAGGTTTCTTCGGCCAGGGGTGGGGCCTGAAGTTGGAGGCCGATGGGGAGGCCTGTGGTCGTAAAACCACAGGGCAAACTTACCCCGGGGATACCAGCGAGATTGGCACTAACGGTGTACAGGTCGACTAGATACATGGCCAAGGGATCACTAGCCATCTCGCCAAGCTTGAAGGCAGGTTCGGCCGTGACCGGCCCAGCAATCAGGTCCACCTCTCCAAATGCCGTGTCAAAATCTTGACGAATAAGACGTCGCACCTTGAGGGCCTTCATGTAATACGCATCGTAGTAACCCGCGCTAAGAGCATAGGCCCCCAGCATAATGCGGCGCTTAACTTCGGGGCCAAAGCCTTCGGCGCGGGATCGGCGATACATGCGAACTAATGATGTGTCCAGATTGTCGAGAGCGTCCGCGTCCCCGCGGGCTTCTATTTGCTTTCGTTCTGCTGCTAATGCGGCCAACATTTCTGCCTGATTGGTGCGATGGCCGTAATGGACTCCGTCGTAACGAGCCAGATTGCTGGATGCTTCGCTGGGTGCAATGACGTAATAGGTGGCTACGGCATATTTGCTATGAGGCAAGGAGACTTCTTTGAGGGTCGCTCCTAAGGATTCGTACACACTGAGAGCTTGGCGCACCGCTTGCTCAACTTCTTTGTTGAGGCCAGCTGCGAAGTGTTCGCGAACAATGCCCAACCGTAAACCGGCTAGTGGTTGGTTGATCGTTTTAGAATACTCTGGGACGGGAGCATTGAGTGATGTTGCATCATTCGGATCATGGCCAGCAATGGTTTCCAGCAGGAGGGCTGCATCTTTGGTGTTGTTTGCCAGGGGACCAACTTGATCAAGACTACTGGCAAAAGCGACTAGCCCAAATCGACTGACGCGGCCATAGGTTGGTTTTAATCCGACCACGCCGCAAAGCCCGGCAGGTTGGCGAATGGAGCCCCCTGTGTCTGTCCCAACCGAAAGTGGGGTCATGTTGGCAGCCACACAAGCGGCTGCACCCCCACTTGAACCACCCGGGGTTCGCTCCGGATCCCAAGGATTGTGAGTGCGTTGAAAAGCAGAATTCTCGGTCGACCCACCCATGGCAAATTCATCCATGTTCGTCCGCCCCAGCAGGACGGCATCTGCCGCTTTGAGTTTGGCAACAACGGTGGAGTCGTAAGGCGGACTGAAATTTTCTAGCATGCGTGAAGCGCAGGTTGCTTTGGTCTGGCTATCACAGAGCACATCTTTGACGGCTACGGGTAAGCCGGCCAGGAGTCCCAATGGCTTGCCGGCAGCGCGACGCTTGTCGATTTGGGCAGCCTGCTGCAGGGCTGCCTCGGGATCGACGTGCAAAAAGGCTCCAATCTGATCGTCTCGATGTGCAATCCGGTCAAGATAGGCTTGGGTTAGCTCGACAGAGCTGAATTCTCCCTGCGCAATCCGTTCCAGCGCGTCTGTGGCTGAAAGCTCGGTGATTGGTGTGGATTGGGGCATGGCCGTCTGTTGGGTTATCCACCCAAGACGGGTGGCACGAGATAACCGCGTTGGTTGCTTTGAGGGGCTGACGCCAAAGCCTGCTCACGTGGCAAGCTGGGGCGTATTTCGTCTGTCGCAAAAACATTGTTGACCTCCACGGCATGGGCCATGGGCTCGACTCCTTCGGTATCGACTTCGCCGAGCAAGTCGACATAGGAGACTATTTGCGAGAGTTCNGTAGCNATNGTCTCCAACTCGGCGTCCGTGAGTTGCAACCGCGCGAGCAACGAAACCTTCTCGACTACGGCNCGGGTGATTGTCATGGCAATAAATCTTGTGAGCAGGAGGCTGCGAGAGATAGTTTTTGCATCTGGAGAAGAATGAAATACGCTGGAAGGATTAACTTTTCACCCGTGCGACTTTTTTGTAGAAGTCATAATCCCCTGCCACCTTTTGGGCTGGCAGTCATTGGGGCCATATGTCCATAGAATCCAACAGGGTGCCGTTCGTTGTTCTATTCGTAGCTCCCCATTCGTTTTATNAGCTGGATGCCGTATTCTCAGCCACCTTGAAGGGAGCGTTACGAACAATTTTAGTCACTCCCCCGCTACGAATGCATTGGGTGCAGACGTTAATAGTTTTATGCGTTCCGTTGGATGTGGTGATTCTCACTCTTTGGAGATTGGGCTTGAATTTCCGGCGTGTGATCCCCGTGANCTTTGTACCGACACCACCCAGGTACTTCTTCTTACCACGGGTCGTTACAGAATTGCCCATTTGGGCACCTTTACCGCAGATGTCGCATTGCCGGCCCATCGTCTAATCCTCGTGTGTTTGCTGTGTCACGCTATATGGTAGGTACGAACCACTGTGCTGTGGCNGATTTTGGGTAAACCGAACAGTATACCGTTGCCTGGAAATCACGCAACGGCACCCCCATGCGGAACCTGCTCAAACGGCTGAAAAATGACCCTTTTCTGCATTTGCTTGCAAAATGTTTAAAATTTGCTAGAATAANCCGTAGAAGTGCCGTTTTGGCCACTGTCCTCAACTCACCTGTTACCAGATCACTTCATTTAGCCCTCTATAGCAGCTACTGCCGATCCTTTCGAGAAACCCCTTTTTCCTCAGCTATTGGAAGAAATTCTGAAGCTAAGGGTGAAGGGGTTTCTCGTTTCTAAATCGTCTGCTTAGTCACTTTTTTGGGGACTCCCTTTGGGGACCCTTTGATGGTGTCTGCTTTCTGGCGAACGATTCCGTTACTCGGGCATTCTTNGCTGTTTTGCGTTCTGCAGCTGCATGTCGTTGNTTTTTGACCACTCGGTTCACTGATGTATTTCGTAGGAGAAATAACGGTGAGAAAAAACATTTTAAGAACATTCATGATGACAGGTTTCGCTCTTCTGTGGACCTGCAATGCCCAGGCTGTCTGGTACGACAATTATCAGAACCTGACCAGTATTTACAACAAACTGGATGAATTCCAAACGAATCACCCCGATTTGGTGTCTTCTTTCTCGATCGGAAATTCGTACGAAGGTCGTGAGATTCGAGGTGTTCGAATCTCAGGGACTGGGGGGACAAAGGCCACACGCCCTGCTGTGCTGCTTAACAGTGCCCAGCATGCGCGTGAATGGGTATCTCCAATGGCTACGATGTATGCAGCGGAGCATTTGCTGAATCAATACTCGACCGACAGTAGCATTATGGACATGCTTGATGAGGTTGATTTCTATGTGATTCCCGTCGTCAATCCCGATGGCTACGAATACAGCTGGTNGAGTCCATNGACACGGTTTTGGAGAAAAAACCGCCGAATTAATGGGAATGGCACTGTGGGTGTGGATCTCAATCGCAATTGGGGTGTCGGATGGGGTGGCGGTGGTTCAAGTGGCAATACGAACAGTGACACCTACCGAGGCACGGCTCCATTTTCAGAACCAGAAACACAAGCCATGAGAGATTTTTACTACGACCACCAGAACCTGGTGGCCAATGTTGATTTTCATTCGTTTTCTCAGCTGATTCTAGCGCCCTATGGCTACTCATACACGGCAGAGCCAGCCGATGGAGATTTGTTGTATGCCATTGCGGATGAAATGGCGGATTCCATTTATGATGTNCATGGGAGAATTTATGAACCCCAACCTGCTACCGATCTGTACCAGGCAAGTGGTATTAGCATTGATTGGACATACGACGATCAAAATGTGTACTCCTACACCATCGAATTGCGCCCGGCTGGACCGCTGGTAATATCAAGTTTCGCATTGCCAGCAAGTGAAATCTTACCCACGGCTGAAGAAGCTTATGCAGCCGTTTTGGACTTAGGCAATATTACAGCCAGATTGGGGGCCGGTGATTTCAATTACGATCAGCAATTTAGTCTCGCGGATATCNATGCCCTTNCCTATGGAGTCATGAATGGCTCAAGTCGTGCTGAATACGATGTGAATGGCGATGCAGAGATCAATGTGGAAGATGTGGCTGCCTGGTTGGAAAATGCTGCCAAAGAAAATTTGTCCGGTGGTCAATCCTACCTACCTGGAGATGCTAATTTGGATGGCGTTGTTGATGACGACGATTTTGATATTTGGTTTGCGAATCGCTTTGCCAGTACCTCGAACTGGAGTCAGGGGGATTTTAATTCTGATGGAATCGTGAATCAGGATGATTTCTCTATTTGGGCAGCCTCAGCAACGATGGTTCCTGAGCCTGGGAGTTTGGTATTGGCTCTAGGGGGGGGCCTGCTCCTATGCGGTAAAAGGTGGTGGNGATAAAAANCCTGATTTTTTCGACTTTTGGTCTCGGGAGCCTTAGGCGACCGACAAGTTGGAATTTACCTGAGATTCCGATGTAATCCCATCGAACGCTGTTGGTCTTCGCTGCAACAGAAGTGGAACGGCGTGCTACCGACCTGCTGTGAAGTAGTGCGAGCATGTGCCTCGCGAATGACGTGGTGTGGTGAATACCCTGAAGTGCTTCACCTTGCTTACAACTACGACGACGAGGCCAATGTGACCAACGCTGAAATGAAACGCATCAACGAACGGCTTCAACGCTCGAAGACGCTACCCAAATACGATATCACCATCAAACCAACCAAACTCCGCGGTAGGTAAATACTCAGATGCCGGTCGCCTTACTTCCCGTTTTGGGTTAATCCGCGCCCGCCTGAGCGATCTCAAGCACCTGCTCAGCCAGAGCGGAGTTGGTAGCAATCGCTTCTTCGCTATGAACGGTAGGCTGCCCTTGCCAGTCAAAGAATTTACCCCCCGCTTCTTCAATCACGGGTTGTAAGGCAGCAGCGTCCCAGAGGCTTAAAGCAGGATCGATCATGATTTCTGCTCTCCCTGTTGCTACGAGTAGGTAGCCAAACGCATCGCCCCAGGTACGTGTGATACGCGTACTATGTTGCAACTGGTCGTAAACCTTGCGTGCATCAGGTGTTCGATTGGTGGTGAAGGATCGTACTGAGGTGGTGAGAAAAACGGCATCTTGAAGATCCGTAACTTGGGAGACCTGAGCCGGCCGAGGAGCGCCACCGGCAATCCCATGCCAGCACCCGGACCCACGTGCCGCATATACGATCTCGTCTGCTGCGGGCGCAAAGACAACACCAATCAGTGGCTCATTTTGCCATAAGACAGCCACTAATGTCGTGTACAAAGGGACGCCACTGACAAAGGATTTTGTACCGTCGATTGGGTCCAGAACCCAGCGAAAACCACTTTTGCCTGAGGTCTCACCAAACTCTTCCCCAAGAATGGCGTCCTCAGTAAACTTGCTCTGGATCAATTTCCTCAGCAGCTGCTCAGCCTCACGATCTGCCATTGTCACAGGGGAGCCGTCTTGCTTCCGTTGGACCTCTAGCGCGTGGGAACGAAAAAGCTCGAGTGTCTGCATTCCCGCCTGGCGGGCAATATCGACGGCAAATTCAAGCCGTTCATCGAGTTGGGGGGGATCTGAGGTGGCCATAGAGGATCAAATTACCAGACTCTTCGCTGGTAGCAAGCACTCGTTTTGCTGGCAGAAATTGCTGGCATTTTCCACCTGTCCTTGTTTCGAAGCCGTTTCTCCCGCTAGACTTCCCAACTTGTTGCCCAGCTAGGGAGGATCCTGAATTCCCCTATTTCGTCCGGTTCCTAGGGGTTGTAACGTTTAAGTAACCCTAGGCAGCATAACGGGATGGGCCGATTTTTCCTTGAACCGCGGAGTGGTGCTCTTAGAATAGTAGGTAAGGGCAGTCACTCTTCGCCAAGGCCGACTGAATCTCAGCCAGAATGTAAGGAGAGTGATCCATGGGTTGTTTGACAAAAAGAATATCAGTTTGGAGTGTGTTGTTGCTGGGAAGTTTGACTGTTGGAGTTTCNGTCTGGCAGACGGGTTCCAAGACAGCACTGGCCCATCAAGCGATTTCTCCGGCATCGTATGGGTCCGGTTTGATTACCCATGTCCAACACCATGACAACCGACCGACCCAATTGATTGTGGTGGATACGGCACAAAAGAGAATCGCTGTTTACTTCATAAGTCAGGAGAATGGCGAGATAAAACTGAAAAGTGTCCGCAATATTGGTATTGATTTGACAATGCAAGAATTTAATAGCGGTGATCCGTCGCCCCTAGATATATCAGGACAGAAAATAAAGGAACGGAATTAATCCCCCCTTAAATTGCTCTCGGAACCGCATGGAGGAATAGACCAGAGCCAACCCAGCCACCCGGCTAGTATTCAGCAGAGGTTTCGATGGAACAGAGGTTCGTTAGCTTTGAAGAGGCCCTTGAGAAGTTAGGCATATCGTCGGATCGGCTCAACGAGCTCCGCGACCATGGGCAATTACGTGCCTATCGCGATGGCTCCAGCTGGAAGTTTCGATCCGACGAGATCGAGTCCATGGTCAAGGATGGCGTGCCAGATATACCGCCGCCCAGCGATATCGGACTGGTCGACTCGGAGGAACTGGTCGCTGCAGAACCCATTGAGGTCAGCGATGAGGACGACAAAGAGTTGGAGNTCGACTTAGAAGATACGGATGCTCTCGGTTTAGAAAGTGAGCTGGATCTGACAGGCATGGAGGACACGGTTGCTGCGGGTACCAGTAGCTTAGAGCTCGATTTGTCTGACGACGAGCCAGGTGATCCGTCCGATTCAATATTGCTCAGCGAAGAGGAGCTAGGTGAGTCGGTCGGTNCATCTCCCAGCACGATTATCGGCAAAGGAGAACTGGCATCGGAAGAAGCGGATTTGGGGCTGACAACCGATGATGCAATCGATGCGGGCAGTGACGTGAACCTGGCTACCGGAGGCGGCGCTTCCGATGTTCTTTCGTCCGGAATCGCGGGGTCTGGAGTACTCGACGAGTTGACCGAAGGCTCTGATGGACTAAGTGCCTTCGAGGATCTGGAAGAGTTGGAAATAGATCTTTCTGCCGAGTCGAGTCGTATTTTGTCTCCCGAGGATGTCGAGGCTGCGAAGAGGGCATCCGAGCCGGAGGCAGCAGGGACAGCCGATAGCGATCTGACTCTGGATGATGATTCTCAACTTGCTGGTGATGCTGATTTAGGTTCGACGGATGTGCCTTTGGAAGAGTTGGAGCCCGTTGTGGATGCGATTGGTGAGGAAGGGTCGGGATCCGANCTTGAGTTGGCTGGTGACGAGGACCTCTTGCTTGACGATCCAAGCGGGAGTGATATTACGCTGGATAGCGGAGACAGTGGTATCAATCTGGTTTCGCCATCCGACAGNGGACTCGCATTGGATNATATTCCCCTGGACATGGGAGGATCCGCAATCCTGAGCTCGCTTTCNCTGGAAGGTTCGGATNCTGAAATATCACTTATCGGCAACGAGCCCTCTGATGCAAGCCCGTCCGANGCGGCTTTGCAGACAGATGACGATTTTCAGCTGACTCCCATGAGCGAAGGTGTGGCAGAATCTGATGTCGATAGTAGCTCTCAGGTGATCGCCCTGGATGCTGATATCGAGGANCTTGGACAANCTGAAGTGAGCGGATTGGGAGAAGTTGAATTTGAAGAACCCGAAGCGGGTGTCATGCTGACAGGAGACTTCGCAGAGGCCCCGGCAGGGGAAGTGGAGATTGGTTATTCTGAAATGAGTATGGTGCAACCGGTAGCAAGTGCTGGTGCCGAACAACCTTACACGGTGTGGAATGTGGTTCTTTTGAGTGCCTGTGGAACTTTGCTATTATTGGCGGGTACGATGGGAATCGATCTGGTCCGCAATATGTGGGGATGGAACGAAAACTTGACGATCAATAGTTCGCTGATGGATGCAATTCGCAGCATTATGCCTTAACCCTTAAGAATTTAGCGCACGTCTCGAAATACGGATTGCAAAAATATGCGAATCAGTCACGCTGTAGGCTTACCATCCGGAGTGGCCAAGGGTTCTTTCTCACTTTTTCGATCAGCTTACAGATGTCGCTACGCGCTTATCTATCAACGCATCGGTTGATTCTGGGGAGTCTCGTCGCAGGCGTGGTCTTCGTGGCAATTTTTTTGACGGGTTGCAGACCCCAGGAAGAAATCAAAACGTATACGGTTCCGAGTACTTCGCTTCCACGTAAACCCGTTGATGTCGCAGCGGTAGCAAACCAACTCGACCACATACTCGTGGCTATCCTGCCCCAGCAGGATAAGGTCTGGTTCTTCAAGCTCGTTGGAAAAGCGCCTGCCATAGACCGACACCGCGAGGCTTTTCGAGAGTTTCTGGCAACGATCAAGTTGGCAGATTCTCCGCAAGACCTGCCCCACTGGGAATTGCCAGCAGGATGGCGTGAGCAAGCGTCCACTTCAGCGCTGCGGCTGGCTACACTAGTCATTTCTGACGGTATAGAGCCTGACGGTATAGGGGGCACTCCGGATCAAGATGGAGCTGACAATCGTGAAGCTGATGAGAGCGAGGATCTGGAGCTGGCAGTCTCTGCACTGAACTTTTCTGGCGAGTGGGAGGATTTTCTTGTGCCTAATGTAAATCGTTGGTTAGGCCAGTTGAGGCGACCTGCATTAAGATATGAAACGATAGAAAAGCTCTCGCAACAAATGGCTACCCAGAGCGGGCCGGCAACACTATTTGAACTTTCGGGTGTCATGCACGCCCCAAAAGGTATGGGCGTGCATG
>PATG01000059.1 GCA_002713555.1 Planctomycetaceae bacterium | reverse complement strand
CGATCTGAAAAGAAGGTGATCCAATTACAATCAGGACTAAAACGCGGATAAGAATCCACGGCGGAATGGTTTGTCAATCGCACAGGATTTGTCCCGTCAGAATTCATTACATAAATTCCAGAATTGCCATCAGACCTCCTTGTGGTCCTACGTCGTCGGTAATAATAAATCCAACGCCTCGTTTTTTGTGCACTTCAATTTGGACAGGGCAGGATATCTCTACAAAAAATACCTCTGTGGATTCAACAGTATGATCACAGAATGTAGCAATTTCGATTGTGTGCTCCGTTTCTCCGGGCAAAAAAGTGACCGTCCCGGATCCCGCCTGGTAATCCTGCCCCGAAATTGCCGTGTAGTCGGCCGTTCTGTAATCTATGACGAGTTCTTGCTGGCTCGGTTTTGCAAGAATCAATTTAAAAAGGGCCCTACGATTTCCCAGATGCCCTTCTTCCACACGTGCGTCGCTAATTGATATTTGGACTGGGGAATCCTATGAGAACAAGGCAGAGCAGTCCTTCGTATTTAAAGACGAGAAAGCCACAAATAGACCTATTAAGCTCTGGAGATTTTGCAAACAACTTTTCACGGCTCGATCCATTTTGGGAGACTTTTCAACTTCCGTATTGGATGGAACAGACATTATCTATGCGATATTAGAAATCCAGTACTGAGGATGATATTCACCTGGAAATCTATCAATATCCTGGGCATGGATATTCTCGCCACGATCCAGCATCCCTACCGTAACCCAACCTAGCCGATTAGGAGTGACGAAGTCTTTCGCCAGGTTGTCCCCCACATACGCAAAAGTACGATGAGGAAAAACTTTATGAAAATGCCTATAACTCTCTTCTGCAGGCTTCGAGAAACCAATCTCTTCTGAAATGACTACTTCATCGATCGATTTAGAAATCCCCAGGGCCAAAAGCTTATTGCGCTGGGTGATCGATCGACCATCGGTCAATATCCCAAGTGAACGCTGTGATTTCTCTGCGGCCTTGATGAATTCATAAGTTTCATTCTTTAAGCGAATATCAGGAACATGTTCACGGTAGATCTTCAGTAAATCTGCTTTTTTACATCCCGATTCTACTCTATCGAGTAGCGAACTGATTGGATCCTGGTTTCCATTGACCCAGGACAATTCCAGGAAACTCTGTATTTCGTCTATTCTGTTTGGATCGATACTTCTCGCAATCTCACGAAATCCAGACCGCAAAAAGTCTCTCTCAGAATACAACGTGTCGTCCAGATCGAACACGAGCACACAATTGTCTTCAAGCGGCACTTGAGACAAGGACGTGAGCATCGTAGCGGAGCATGGTGAGTTGATCTTGCCAGGCATCAAAGTACGCAATGCTTTCATTTCGTAAATACTCTGAGATGATCCAAGCAGGAAAATTAGCACCTGCCTCAAAACTTAGCGGGTACCCCCCGCCAAAACGCGGATTGATCTCAATCCCAAACAACTTTTTATCGCCATTGCGCATAAATAGTTGCATCGTGAGACAACCTCGAGCACCTGGCATACGATGAAACCGTTCTCGTATTACACACAAAGAATTGCGATTCGAGGTACGACCTTTACTTACCTCTCCCGCGCGGGTTGCCAGACGCAACCGAGGAACAAAACACTTGAGATATCCATCACGATCAAAATACATATCAATTGTGTATTCCTGATGCTCTTCATGAGATAAGTACTCATAGAATAACATTTTAGGGTCATCGAGAAGAGTAGCAGGCAATTCTAAGAAGCTCCTCACAACATGCAAGTTATTGCTTGAACTACCGTCATAAGGCTTGGCCAATAGTGGGTAACTCTCTTCCTGCCGAGGATCAATGCGGGAGGGTGAAGAAATACCATGCTTATTAAACAAGTCATCTGTAAGTCGTTTGTCTCGACAATGTTTGACCAAAGTCAAATCCGACACAAGGATTTCGATACCCCGTTGCGCAAAGAGGTCGCGACTTTTGGCCAGGAGTAACAAATCGGTATCTATGGTGGGGACCACCACGCGTATTTGGTGGGCAATGCAGAGAGTAAGTAGTTGCTCAATATACTTCGGATCCTGTATCGCCGGGGTTGTAAAGTATGTGTCTGCAGTGTGGCACGCGGAAGATAGATCGGGAGCCATATCTGCGGCAATAACCAAAGCATCTGGAAAATTTCTCTTAAGCTCTTGCTGGAAATAACGCACCAGCAAACAGCGTCGTCCCGCTGAGAGTATGAGTATATTTTGCAACACTTCAATAAATCCCCCTGAGGGCAGGCAGACAGTGAAATTCTTATATTCTAAGCGGCCTGCGAGACCTTCCACCCTAGTTCGCTGATTATTTCACCATGAGATTCGGGGTGCAAAGCACAGACGTTAAAATCAAGTTGGTCTGGCGTTACGAGAGGCTCACCCACATCGCTAAAAAGTTGATACCCTAAATCGTCAAAGAATTCGAATACTTGTAGTTTTTGGCTGGTCACTTCGACCATCACGATGGGGTGAAACTCTAAGAAAGTATTTTGGCTGCCGTGTAATGCAAGTAGCTCAGCGCCTTCGATGTCAATCTTCAACAGCTTCGGCTTGAGTCCTCTGGATGGCAGAAAAGCATCTAAACAGACTGTTTCAACTTCACGCTGCAAGTACTGTATGTTGGAGTAAGCTCGTTGACAATTCTGGTCAAAAACGGCGTAATCCGCGTTGAGTGAATTATTCTGACCAGTTAACTCTTCTTCGAAAAATTGCGCTACCCCGTTCCCATTCGAAACGGCTTTTTCGATTAATTCGACCTGGGTCAACTGCTCTAAATTTTCTCGCGCGTAGGGCAAATTATTCGACCCAGGTTCGAAAACAACAACCTTTCCATTCCTGCCTACCAAGGCCGCAAAGTACATGGACATGTATCCAATGTGCCCACCAATTTCAATTACACAATCGCCGGGGTGAATAACTTTCTGAAAAAACTCCATCGTCTGCTGCTCACGGGTTCGTCCATGAAACCAATAACCTTTGTGTCGGTAACTATGCAATGTGATCGTGCCATGCGTGTAGTGATGGCGAAGTTGTATATTGCCCGGATTGAACCGCTTCAACAATGGCAAGAACAAGCGACGTAAAAGAGGTTTTTCATGCAGGCAGCGCAATGTTTTTAACATCGAGGATTCTCAAGAAACTGATATTTCTAAACAGCATTTCCACGGGATCTGTACTTACAGCAGGGTATACCTGTTTCTCCAGGCTAGCGACTAGATCAATTGACTGCAGGCAGGCCGTGCTAGCACACTTTCCAGCAAGAACCAATCTACAACTGCACCCATCACTTTGCTACGTTTGCCAGCATATTCGGATCACCCGGACTTGTCTGTTGCAGTGAGGAGCATGGATTGATTACCGAAATTCAAGAAAAAGACAAACCTGAATTGAATCCTCCCCAGCATTTGATTACTGAAGTTGTCAGCTGCAACTTGTGTGGAGCTAATCAGCACACTCGACTTTTTACTGAAGAATATAATCTGCAAGGTTCTCAGGCCGTCTTGGGAATCAATCGCTGTGATCAGTGCAAACTCGTTTATGTATCACCTCGGCTTAATCAAGCATCAACCAGCCTGGTCTATCGATACGACGCTGAACATACCATCAGTCACAATTATTGCTGGGAGGGAAGTAGCAGCAACTCTCGTTTTGCTCCGCTAATCTCTCGATTAGAAAAAACAGCTCGGCCAGGCAGACTTCTCGATGTGGGCTGTGGCGGAGGCCATTTCCTGCAAGCAGCAGCCAAGACGGGCATCTGGCAGGTCGAAGGTCTTGAACCAAGTGCTGAAGCTGCTGAACAAGCACGACAGTTTACAAACTGCAAAATCAAGGCATGCTTTTTAGAAGAAGCCGACTTCCCAGAAAATCATTTCAGTGTTATTAGCATGCTGGGAGTTCTCGAACACTTGCATAATCCCACAGGAATACTCCGCCAGGTTCACCATTTACTCGAAGAAAACGGTACGTTGGCCGTCTACGTGCCAAATTATTCGTATCTTCGCCTGAAAGACACGGGCCTTCTATCACGTATGCGGTTCGGAAAATCCAGCCACCTCTGTCCACAAGAGCACTTGTTTCAATACACACAGACAACCTTAATCAACCTCCTTGAAGAATCTGGATTTGAAGTCTTGAGATCCGACGTTGGTAGACCATTTGTGCATGGCAGCCGATGGAAGAGAACATTTAAGGAAAGCGCATTCCTATCGGTTAATCTCCTGAAACACTTAACCGGGATCCACCTAGGAGGCCTGGAAGTCATTGCCAGGAAGAGCGAGTAGCCTGCCTAGGAAATTTGATGTTTGCCACGTCAGGCAGACTTCCGACGCAATCCGTCTTCTTTGCTGCCCGTAAACTTTGGCATTGTGGCATGGCCATCTGCCGAAATTCCTTGCCTTTTAAAGACCGTAGTGAACGTTTGGAATAGGATCCGTATGTCAAGCAGGAGAGAAATCTGCTCTGTGTACTGGACGTCGTATTCAAACTTTTGCTCCCAGGACATAGCATTGCGTCCCTTCACTTGTGCCAATCCAGTAATGCCCGGAAGCACCAAGTGACGTTTTGCTTGCTCCTTTGTGTACAGGTCCAAATACTCCACCAGAAGTGGCCTGGGGCCCACCAGGCTCATATCACCACGCAGTACATTCCAAAGCTCTGGCAACTCGTCCAAGCTGCTAGCTCGCAGAAATCGACCGAACCTGCTTAGACGAAACGCATCTGGCAGAAGTTCCCCAGCACGATCTCGCTGATCCGACATTGTCCGAAACTTAAGCATCTGAAAACGACGATTCCCTTTCCCAATACGCTCTTGTCTGTACAAAATGGGAAGTCCAGACCATTTCCAAACGAATCCTGCGATCAGTAGCAGCAAAGGAGCGAGCAGTACGAACATCGTCAAAGCAACAACAAGGTCCACGGCACGCTTTAAATATCGGGGGTAGCTCTTCATTATCAAAAAACTCTTCGGGCCAATATTTGAAATATCTTGATTTACCTAGGCAGCAGCCTTGTTCACATCAACGTGGGTCTTCCTCCCAAGCAGAGGCTTTTCTTGGGTTAAACCAAACTTACGAAGTTCACTTTGATAGAGCTCGCCCAATGCTTTCCAGATTATTCGTGGGCGAAATAATTCTTCGACGCGTTGACGCCCCGCAACTCCGTGTTGATGACGCATCTCCTCGTCTGCTAAATACATAGAAACGGATTCTTCCAATCCAGCACGATCCCCAATGGCAACCACACGACCCGTGTGAGGACTATCAATTGCGTCAAGTGTCCCTGTGGCCGCATATCCAACCACAGGCAATTCAGATGCCTGGGCTTCGAGAACCGCATTTGGAAAGCCTTCTCGCAAAGATGGAAATAGCAGCAGATCGATAGCCTGATAGTAGGGTGCAATGTCATTCACATCAATCATCCCGCTCAGGTGGATCTTGGGATTCTCCAACACACATTGACGGATGTGCGTGCTAACGGCATCACCCTTTTCGAAACCTCCCACCATGAACAGATTCAAATCTGGAAACTTTTTTTGCAACTGTCCAAATACCTCAAGTGCATCACCGACACCTTTATCACAAGTCAAACGACCAACAAACCCAAGCACACGAGCATCTTCTGAAATACCAAATTGTTTGCGTATCTTTTTCGCAGCGACTCCACTCCTAGGTGTTCTCCTGAACTTTGCAGCATCAACTCCGTTCGAAGAGCCATGACCAAGTACTAAAGTTTTATTAGGTCTGGTTAGTTTCAGCTCCAAGTAAGCTTTTTGCAGACTGGGGCTGACACAAACCACATAATGAGCACAGATTGCAGTGATTCGTTCACACACATTGAGTAATAGCCTGCGCCAATTCTGTGTTGTTTCCAATCGCAGACCTCGTAAGGTGTAGATCCTCAACGGAACAAACAACAGGCATGCGGCAAGCATTCCCAGCAACCCTGCTTTAGGCGTACTCGCATTTACCACGTGGGGACGTATTTCACGCAATATAAAGTAGAGCTTGAACAGGGCCCATGCATCCTGCAATGGCCTCATCTCTCGCACCATTTTAACTGTGCGGATTTGAATACCTTCTCGTTTTGCTATCTCTTCAAGTCGCGCATCCGGAGAAGTCACAACCGTCACCTGGTAACCTTGCGTATTTAAATACTCAAGTTGACCACGCATAAATTCTGTTGTGTATGCGGTAGTCACGACATGGACCACGCGAACAGGCTCAGACGTACTGGGATCTACTTTCCCAAGAGCATCGCTATGGAAATCCAATATTGGTACTTTACCTGGCATCAAGCTACCCTCTGCAGTTTCGACTCAAAAGACTCCCCGACGCCGGATGCTTGCCCGGCAACCAATGCATCATAAAGCTTTCGCCATTTTCTTATGGATACGGCAAGTGAGAACTCTTTTTCGTAGAATGCCCTTGCTTTACACGTAAGTTCATAGGCGAATTCTTTTTGTTGCAGCAGCGCGCATGCAGAAGCTGCCATTGCTTCATAATCTTCGGTCGCATGCAACCGAGCATTCGCTCCTCCGCAAGTTGCTTCTAGATTGCCTGGTATTTCAGAAGCCACAATAGGCAGATTTGCAGCACTTGCATCCATAAGTGTCAGGCTCAAACCTTCGCGATAAGAAGGAAAAAGCAACAAATCACTCATTGCCATCAGGCCAGATACATCTTTTCTTAAGCCCAGCATACGTACATCGGATTCTAAACCCAGGTCTTTGATTCGATGCTGTATTTTCTCTTGCAAAGGTCCCATTCCAGCAATCAGCAGCTTTGCGTTTGGGACTGAATTGCGAATCGAGCGAAATATTTTCAATAACCCCATGTGGTTTTTCTGCTCAGACAGACTTCCTACATGCAGGAGAACTTTGTCTTTGGGAGACAAATCCAATTCTTTTCTTTTCTGCACACGCTCATTGAGATTGAGTGGTTGCGCGTCAGCCACACCCAAATAGACCACCTGACAAGGCCCGTCCTCTATTTGGGCCGTCTGTTGAACCGCATCCGAAACTCCCTGAGAAACGGCAGTTGCTACGTCAGAATGTTGCACGGCAAAGCGGAGGCTATACCGTGCATACTTTTTAATAATTTGACCTAGAAAAGGGCGAGAAGTCCAAACAGACTCACGCGGAAACTGGGTATTGTGAAAAGTAGTGACGACAGGCACACGCGCCCTATTAGCCGCTCGCACAGCCCAACTGCTATGAACTCCCGTATGGACGTGCAATACATCGTAACGACGACGGACGAGCAATTCTTTCAGATTTGTCACAAATCGCCAAGGTGTTTGCCCTTGAGGCAAGTGATACAGATTTGCTCCAAGCTGGCTAAATTCCTCAGCCAATTCTCCAACCTGAGGTCCTTTGCAACAAACGTCGATTTCACAGGATTGCTTTTCGCGATGCTTCAGCAAGCTCAGCAACCACATCTCGATACCACCTCGGTTGAGCCAGTGTACCAGATGTAAGACTCGAGGTGATTTTATTGTTGAGACTGTTTCATGCATATTATGTGAATTGCCTTGAGTGTGTTTATGGCAATCAAAGTACTGCGGATATTTTTGACCTCATAAAAAACAACCTGACATTTACCACTTATCACTATACTTCTGTTGTTCGCCTTGCTTCCTGGCCACTAAAACAAGCTGTTCTCCAAGTTGTGGACGAATGGCATGGACTGCTGAACGAATCCAATGTTTCACACGCGTTCGGGCAGGACGCTTCAAAACATGAAAGTCCACGACCTCAAAACCATGACGTTTGACAAGGTAGGAAAGCGTCTGCCTGCTGTAATAGCAAGTGTGCTCTTCGTGGCATACTTCTTTGCCTTGAAGCACTGTGTAAAGCATCTTAGAAAATGCTTGATAATTGGGCGTCGTAATGACCAGAATGCCCTTTTCTTTTAATGCTCGCCAAGCACTGTCCAGAAAGAGCCCAGCATTGTATATATGTTCGATCAATTCCCCAGCAACAACGACATCAAATTCTTCCTGGAATCCCAACTGCTCGACATTAGCAACCAAAAACTTGTAACGGTCCAACGCGTTGAGTTGCTTGACTCGATCTTCCAGAATATCGACCCCCACACATTCTTCTGAATGGTCGCAAATCAAGTCATGCAGCCATGACCCTTCATCGCGTTTCTGTTCAACAAAACAATGGTCGACCCCACCACAGTCCAATACCCTTTTGCCTTGAACTAAAGGTAAAATAACATCTTCTCGGTACATTGTTTTCCCTATCCCTAAATTCGATCTATTGGCTCTAAAAAACCACGACTGAGCTATTAATCGTAACCTACGTCATCCTGCCAGCTAACCAATGACTTAGGTCACGCTTCACTAGCATGGACAACAGATGAATATCCTCACAAAACTCAGACTTGAGCATTTCAGACATTGACGAAGACATTGGCTGTCGTAATTTGGGGCGAGATATGCGCGGTACGATTTGGTCGCGCGTACGGTCGTATAGCGAATCACCTAATACTTTACGGGCAAACTGAAGGCGTCGCCTCAAAGGTCGACTATGCTGCCAGATTTGTCGCAGCCAGGGAGATTCAATCTCTCTATTCTGATTGATTCGGGGAAACTCTTGCTGCCCATCAAAATCAACCCCCAGATAGCTCAGTAGTCTTTTGTAGGTCTCTGAGGGCTGCTCACACAAATCCTCGTAGAGAACAAAATGAATTTGTTGTCTATCACACTGCTTTAGCAATCGATCCACTTGAGCCCCCAATCGCCCCATGCAGGCATAATGCAATGCTTCAGGCACCTTGCAAGTGGCAGGAATTAAGTCGCCAACCTTTCTCTGGACTTGCGCTGCCCATGCCTGGCTAAAGTCGGAAATATCTTCTTGGAAAGTCACCAACAATTGGTCGTGCCAGGAAGGAAGCATCTCCAAAGGATTCCTGAGTGTTACAACAACTTTGGCATCAGGATTAAACGCAAGTATATTTTCGATGGCTACTTGCGAGCTAAGGTACATTACGGATGCCTCACCAACTGCCTGGTGACACTCGTCGACTTCTTGAAACATACTCAGATAGGCTTTTTCGTTTTGTATGGTTCGATATCGATTCAAATCCTCCGCAAAGTAATGACATTCTTTTTGTACTGGCAAAAAAATCTGGGGGTGCTTACGAAGCCAGCGATAAAGGGCCGTTGTGCCACATCGTGGGGCGCCAACTATGAAAAAATCTGGACGGAGAGACTGCCTGAATTGACTGTCGCCGCATGTGTGTCCAGGACATGTTACTTGGGTCGATGTCATAATTCTTCTTCGCTTACTCCTGCAACCAACAGCTTCAGCAAAGCCTGCTTAACATGACAAGTATCAGGCAGCTGGGATTGCGCGAGATGGCTCGTATTTCGGATTCCTGGGTCGTTCCCTAAATGAAATCTTAAGCAGTTTGTAGATCGAATTGTGAATCAAGGCAATCCTAATCACATTGCTAGCCACAATGGCCCACGCTGCCCCGTAAACTCCATAGGTAGGAACCAGCAAAAAGCCGAGAATTGCCAGTGATGCCAATCCAAAACACCAAAGCTTCAGAAAGGCCGTGTACTGTTTGAGCGATACAAATATGGATGCATAGCTACATAAAACAGAAGTCGCTGTTGCTAGTGCCATAACCAGTAATAAAGAGTGATAGCCGGCTATTTCTGGGTTAAAGAGCCAACTCAGAATCAGCTCTCCCCATAGCCAGGCAATCAGGACTCCGCTGGTGCCTATCAATAAAAAGGCCAGCAACGAATTGCGATAGAGTCTGGTAAAGCCCGCTTCATCTCTACTAGCACAAAATGCAGCAAAGCGAGGTATGGTTGCCTGGGCAACAGATCTTGCAATCGTTTCTAGTACAACAGGCAAGGAAGCCACAGCAACAAACAGACCTAACGAAACATCTCCAAAATTTACTTTCAGATAATACTGAGGTAGATAGACGTAGGCGGAAACCACTAGTGAAATCAATCCCAGAGGCAACACCGATGCCACAAAAGGCTGCCATTGTTTGCGATTGGATTTCTTCCAGGAAAGATCCGGTGGCATTCTTTCAGCAGCCGACATGACTTTTCTAGAAAGTGGCAAATCAACCAAAACCAGACAGCCAGCCCATCCACAGACTAATGAGCACACACTTAGAAACAGGTCGCTTGTCATGGAAAATACCAGAACAAATAAAACGACTGTTACTAGGGCTCGAATGACTTGAGTCAACGCAAGCAAATCCATTCGATCCGCACGCTTCAAAAGACCTTGCCGCATATCACTTAGGCCTTCGAAGACTTTGGCTAGTGCCAGGGCAAAGATTACCAACATTTGCAGTGCACTCATGCCGCATGCTAAGGAAACCAGGACTATTACTACGGCAGCAATACTGCAAAGCAATACACGGATCCGCCAGTAGAAGGCAAAAGGATATTCCTGTGTGGAATCAGCTGCCAATACAGATCCTAGCTGCATATAGCTAAACATCATCAAAGGGTTGCAAGCAGCTAGTGCAAGTGCATACACCCCTATCAATTCGGCAGTCCCCAGTTTAGCCAACACAATCAATATGGCCCACTGACCAAAACGTTGCGAAGCATTTCCGATGACTGACCACAGCGCGCTATGAACAAACGGCTTTTGCACCTCGCAGGCCGACGCCTTTGCAGACCGCATTTCATGCCTGGAAAAAGGCTGAGCAATTTTCTGATGCATTGAAGAGCGCATGGATACGGCACCTGTCACCTAGAAGCCGGAAGCGGTAATTGGGACTGAGGTTTTCTCAAACGAGAATTCAGCTTTGGCAAACGAACCGATCGTTTCAGATGTGGCCTATAAAAAATCGCCGGCCAGGAGTAAAGCAACCATACGGCCGGAAATACCATGAGTCTCTGGCGGACGACAAGACCCATGTTGTACATATAGCTGAAAAAGAAACCGAGCATCGCCAAACATACCAACATCGAAATGATGCAAGGATGCTTTAAGTGACTTAGCTTGTTGGGTACACGAACCCATGACCAAAGCCCCAAGGATGCCAGCCACCAAACTTCGACACCTGCCAAAAACTCACTAATCTGCCTCACTTCCCACGGCCAGGGACGAAATAGAATAAGCAATACGCCTGTCAGAATGGGTGTCGGATCTTTGTCTAAAAAATGGCTACTAGCCAAATCGCTATTCGTTGTGAGATGCTCGTAACGCCCACCGAGCGTGCTAGCAACACCTTCACCAGTGGCAGCTTCAAATAATACAGGGGCAGCCAACTTAAGCAGGAACAAGCTTGCCAGGGCCCCTGCACTGGTAAGCACAAATAAACCAATCTTCTTGGACCGCCAAGTAGCTAGCAGGTTGATAGCAACAATCCAAATCAGGGCAATATGAGGACGAAGAAGCCCCAGTGCTATCATTCCCATGAGTGGCAGAAGTCTCGGAATTTTCCCACGCTTGTTGCTGCGTGGAAAAGTCCATTGGAGCATCATGCAAATACCCCACAGGACAAGACCTTCTTTAAGATTTGTAGTTGTCCATAACAATGCCGATGGTAAAAAAAGACCAGGCACAATGACTTTAGCAGGCAGATTTTTGCAACCCGTGTGCTGACAGAGAGCTTGGAGCATTGCCAGAATCCCCCAATAGGCTAATGCCCCGTTGACTGTGTAGGTCACCAATTCCGGGGCACCCGTCAAGGCATAAAAAACGCCTAGCAAGAATCGATAGGCAGGATTGCCAAAACCAAAGAATTCGCCAGCTCCTGCAAAATCACCGGCTCTTAGCAACTCAGCCACTTCTCGTGCAACCCATTCATGCCAAATTGCATCTCCTGGTGGAAAAATGTAGTCGAGATAAACTTTTTTGAAGATCGCAGTACAACACCAAAACAAGGCTGCGAATCTTAATACTTGTCGCCAGCGACTGAATGCTGGCATCCGCCGACAAGTCCTATCTACCAGCACCAATAGAAGCAGGACAACCAGTAACCAATAGGCAGATCCAAGTAGCAAATCCATCAGTGCAATACCAGAGGCTATCTATGGGCAGGCTAAAGCGCGAGACGGTCTAAATTACTTACCTGGCAAGGAATGCAAGCCAGGATGCACAAACGTGCTTTTAACACAATGAAGATCGCAACCCGGAGCATAACAAAGCAAGGGAACCTTAAAGCAGTCCAAGTAGTAGAGAATGAATTACGGGAGATTCGTGCAAGAAATCTATGGAGCGAAGGATCGGGGCACAATGCCAGTTTACCCACAGCTAGCACCAANAGNATGNCCTTGCAAAAGCATTTGCTAGCCAGTAATTANCCCCTTCCCGCACGACTCTGGGGTGACCTGTAATATCTACTCCACGATGGAAAAGATAGGTCCACTTGTCCCTCAGCTCGTGATGTTCCACCTTTCATCGAATTGTCGCAGGCCATGACCCGTAAGCACGCGGAGCCGACTGCTAAAACAACCGATCTCCTGGCATTTAGCCTGGCGATCTCCCTTGCCATGGGATCTCTGATTGGTTGCAACTCNGTCCAATACCGTGCTGAAAGTCTTCCCCCANAATTTCGTCAGGCTGCCACCAAGCACGGCGATCAAATGGATCTTTCAAAAATTGCTCGGCCGGGCTTGAGTGAAGCCGTTATTGCACCAAGCGATTTGCTTGAAGTCACTATTGCATCGGGATACGCAGANGAAAAAATAAGACCTGTTACGGTTCGCGTATCTGATAGCGGAACTATTGATATCCCTTATGTGGGGACTGTCCCTGTAGCGGGAAAAGAAGTTTTTGATGCGAGCGAGACCATATCCAATTTATCCATTGAACGTGGTGTTTATGTAAACCCACATGTCACCGTGGAGATAANTGCAAAGTCGGTCAATCGAATTACGGTTTTAGGTGCCGTCAAAGATCCTGGCGTTCATGNATTACCACGAGGTGGCTGCGACNTGATAAGCGCCCTGGCCGCTTCAGGTGGCCTGACAGATGAGGCTGACACAATCGTTGAAATTGTTCGCGATCCGACTAGATTTAAATCCGCCGNCACCATGCAGTCGTCTCCCCCCGAAAACACCAATNCTGACAATCNAAACAACGATATCCAACTGGCAGCCTATCAAAGCTTACCCCGAAATCCTGCCTCAACAGTAAACCCTCATCGACAACTTCCACAATNAAAAACACCCACTATCCGGATTGATCTCTCTGAGGGCCAATTTGTTGGCAACGCAGACTACCGTCTCAATGATCGCGANGTGGTAAGAGTNATCCATCGAGAAAAAGAGATGATTTACGTCTCTGGACTCGTTACGCGGGCGGGTCAGTTTGAAATACCACCGAAACAGGACATCCATCTCCTTGACGCCATTGCCCTATCAGGCGGNTTGAGTTCGCCAGTCGCAGATAAGGTAATCATCATCCGCCGTCTTGAGAATCATNCCAAGCCTATCACTATCCAAGCCAGCTTGAAGAAAGCCAAAAAGAATGGCCTGGAAAACATACGACTGGCAACTGGCGACACAATCAGTGTTGAACAAACCCCTGAGACCGTTGTCGTTGATATATTCACAAACTTAATACGTTTCTCCGTGGGTGTTGCTGGAAGGGCAACACTCTTTTGATTTGACCTGTGCCCNCAGCATGACAACCGCCTGGAAATCGGATGCAACGAACCGGTACCAGGCATAAGAATCTCCACCGTNGTCCATTTCCTATCACGAGCCATCTGTGACTGATTTAAATACATCTGCAGACATTCAGTCCAATTTCGAGGCTTCTGCTGAAAGCGAGCTTGTGCCAACGATCATGCGCTTGCTTCGCATGCTGATGATACGAAAAAAAACAATCATCATCTCACTCTATCTTTTTGCCGTGTGTGGGGTGATTTATTATTACTTTGCGGTTCGACTCTACGAATCTTCGGCAAAAATATTGATCGATGAGAAAAATCAAGACCGCGTTGCCNCAGTTGGCNATCAAAGTATTGTCAGCAACATCCTGGACACACACAGTGATTTAGTCACAAGCCCGGTTGTTATTGAGCAAGCCATCGAGTACCTGGCTCCTGAACATAGAACCGACATCGAAGGAATGCCCCCCAGCACNTGGGTACGCATCATAGGGTCACGACTGCACACAAGAGTCACGCGCAAAAAAAGCTTTATTGAAGTGACCTACCGGTCAAAAGACCCGAAGACTGCCGCGGCTGTTGTCCGAGCTATCATTCGCGCCTATCTGGCTTTTGTCGAAAAGCATCACAAAGGCACTGCCGGTGAAATAATTGCTGACCTCACCAATGAACGNAATCAAATACAAGCATCTTTGAAAAGCAAACAATTGCAACTTCAGAAGTTTCGACAAGAAGTAGGTCATCTGGCAGTTTCGACAGAAGACGGTGTCATCGATCCTAAGATACAGCGCGTTATGAAACTCAACGAAGTACTTCTCACAGCGCAGGAAAAACGACTTAGCTTACAAGCAAATTTAGCCACTGTAGAAACTGCGTACAACCGTGGAGAAGACCTTAATCAACACTTGATGCACCTCGAAGCGCCCCTGGGCCAACAAGTTCTCTTAAGTTCTGTAGGAGTGAGTCCCCAAGACATGCAAGTTCTAGGGGATCAGCAAAAAAAAACTTTTTACTGCTCAGCAAGAATTGCAAAATCTGAGCATGCACTATGGCCCCAATCATCCACGAATTATTGAGCTGCAACAAGATGTTCGCTCCCTTGACCAGTACATCAACAACTACCATTCAGGAGCAGGGGATCGTTTAGAAGCAATGGGGAAATCCATACCGAAAGAAGTAGTTGTCAATCTGCTTCGTCAATCGACACAACAGGCAATCGAAAAAGAAAAACAGATCCGGCAAGCTTACCAACAGGCACGTGCTGAAGCAGCGGCATACAGTGGCTCTTTGGTTCAATTTCGAGCATTGGAAAGAGCAGTCGCTCGTGATGAGGCAAAAAGCGACATTCTAACAGACAAGATCGCCAATATAGATTTCCGCCAGAACCAGGCCCCCATACGAGCCACTGTCGTCCGAGAACCCATTGCCAACAACAATCCTGTCACACCACAAATTAGGCTTATTGCCGCAGTTTGCCTTCTTGGTGGCACCTGCGTAGGTGTGGTCATGGCTTATGCTCAGGATGTTCTGGCAGATCGATTTAACTCCCCCGAAGAACTCACCTTACAGCTTGGTGTCCCTGTCCTGGCAATGGTTAAAAAACTCGACGCATTAAATGGCGAAAACCTGGAAACCATCCATACGCATGCTTGCCCAAATGCTCCTGAGACAGAAGCCTTTCGTACCTTACGAACTGTTTTATCACTTAGTGAACAGAATTGTGAACGCATACTTATTTCTAGTTCGGAACCTGGCGATGGCAAAACGACTATCTCAGCAAATTTATCTGTGGCATTGGCGCAGGCTGGCCATCGAACTCTCGTAATCGATGCCGATCTGAGACGCCCAGGATTCACAACACTCATGCAACTAAAAGGGCAACCGGGTGTTGCTGATCTGTTGACCTCGCCTGAAACGCCCGCTCAATCAGCTCCTCCGCTCATTCATTCGACGATCGTTAAAGACTTGGACGTACTGCCTGCTGGCTTAAGACGCCCTAATCCGGCTGAGCTACTGAGTAGTAAAGCATTTATTGAACTACTTGCCTGGGCCGAATCTAAATACGACCGGGTGATTGTCGATTGTCCTCCTGTTCTAGCCGTGAGTGATGCCCAAATTGTAGGGCGACTCGTCGACGGAGCAATTCTTGTCGTCCGCCCTGAAAAGAACCACAGACGTTCGGTAATGAGAGCCGTCGAAAGCTTCCATGCAACCGGCTGCCATGTATTTGGAGTTGTTGCAAATGGACTATCCAGCGATTCATCCGGCTATGGTTATGGATATGGTTATGGGTACTCCTACGATGGCGGCTATAGCCATGAAGAAGAACAAGACATGGTAGATACAGCCGATACCATGATGACTCCAATGCCCGAAATAGTTCAACTTCCATCCATTGCGTCTGAGGAGCATCTTCCCTCTGCTTCCCCGCAAGAACATCAATCGCACGAGACTCCTTTTCAAACAAAATCGGCCAATTCTACAACTCCCCTCAAACCACGCCGTGTCGCCTAACGGCCCCCTGAATTCTTATTCCCAGCTGATGAGCCCTCACTACTGCCAGCAATTGCCGTGAAAAGGAAAACAAATTCATGCATACCTGGCACAGCCAACGCAATCACAGCAATAGTGCCTCACAGCTCAATTCCACAACTGCGGCATCGCCTCTGGCCTTGTTCTTTCTGCAAGTTGTAGATTTTGGCCTCTTGGGTCTACTATTCGTAGCTCCACTATTTCTAGGCGGACGCCATGGATTGGGACAATTTGTATTTGCCGCGCTAATAAGCCTCATTGCATTGTCATGGTGTGTACATCAACTTCTCATGAAACGCAGTGTATGGATTCACAGTTGGTCCTACTATTTAGGAATTACCGCAATCGGCCTGTTGGCCCTGCAGATTTTACCTCTGCCTCCCGAATGGTTAGAGTATCTTGCCCCACGAAATCAGAAGCTTCTAACTTTATTCAACACCTCTCCCAACACACAACCTAATCTAGGCTCCTGGTCAACACTCTCACTAACGCCAACGGCTACAAGAATATCGCTTGCGATGTTAGTCTCCTACTGCTTATTGTTCATCGTAGCGGTACAACGCCTGCAAATGCTAGCAGACATCAAGCGGTTACTACAGTGGATTGCACTATCCGCAATTGCAATGGCTGGATTTGGACTACTACAATTTTACACGTCGAATGGACTCTTTTTCTGGTTCTATGAAGCTGCCTTCACATCGACAGATCGTGTAGCAAAGGGCAGTTTTACGTGCAGAAATCACTTCGCACATTTCTTGGTACTGGGACTCGGGCCACTCCTAGCATGGTTTGTACTGCAAGTTCATCAGCTCTTTTCCAAGCAGTCTCGATCGACACTCCCAACCACTTCCAACTACTTGAAGTGGATAAAAACCATTTGCCTTGTATTGAGCTTGATCCTGATACCAACTGGGGTACTGCTCTCGCTTTCGCGTGGCGGAATCTTAGTATTCACACTGTCTATTTCCTTAGTCGTTTTACTGTTCTATTTCAGAGGACTCCTGTCCTGGGGCTACCTGCTTGGGCTAGCCATGCTGGGGCTACTGGTCGTTGGTCTACTCTCATTCGATGGCTACGATAACGTCTCTGCACGCGTGGACGACTTTTCGGATGGATCCCTCGAAAAACTCGACAACAACCACGGCAGACGCAAAATTTGGGCAGCCAATCTGGCAGCTATTCGCGAAGGTTCATGGTTTGGATCTGGAGCGGGCTCACATGCTGTAATCTATCCGGTTTACATGAAGGAATCGTTCGACGGTGTTTACACGCACGCAGAGAGTGGTTATGTGCAGATTGCGACAGAGAACGGCTGGCTCGGCATCGCATTACTTCTCCTAGGGCTATGCATCATTGGCCGATGGAGCTGGGTTGCACTGCGCAATGCAAAACTACCGCAACAAACTGTATTTGCCGGCGCAGTTGTAGCAGGAATGTCAGTGAGTGCCATTCATTCGTTATTCGATTTCGTCTGGTACGTTCCTGCCTGTGTAACTGTCACCCTACTTTTAGCAGCCTGCTTACTTCGCCTGACGCAATTAGATTCCTCAAATGAAGGGCCTCAGCGCTCGATCATTTCCTGGAATCAACCTCGATGGATCGTTGCGGGTTCTCTGGTACTATTGGCAACCATAGGGACTCTATCGACTCTAAAAGGACCTGCTCAAGCTGATAACTCCTGGAATCGTTATCGACTGCTTGCAAGTCATAATAAGACACTGAATCTTCACCAGTTAAAGTCCGGGAGAAATGCCAAAAATGACGGCGATAACAAAACCCAACGCATTGAAGCAATGATCCATCAATTACGTACCGTCGTATCCAAAAACACAAAGTCCGCAGAGCCACATTTACGACTGGCCATGCGTTACCTTCAACTGTTCAACCTGCTTCAGGTTCAATCCGAAAATGCGATGGGAGTTGAACAAATAAGAGAAGCCTCAATAGCATCAAAATTCAATTCTGCCACCGAACTTCAGCAATGGCTCCAACGTGCCATTGGAGATCACAGCAAGTTACTCTACCGTGCACGGTACCACGCTTTACAAGCAATACGATTCAGTCCACTTTCCGCACAAGCTTATCTCACCCTGGGCAAGCTCTGCTTTTTAGAAGGCCAAAGCTCCCAACATGTAGATGCGTACGTCAAACAATGCCTTCTGTTATCCCCTCGCGATGGTGGGATTATCTATCAGGTAGGAAAAGAGTGGTTCGCTTCTGGGCATGGCCAAGAGGCCTTACTTTTATGGAAAAATGCCTATAAAAGCCCCGGGGCACATCAACTTAAAATAATCCAATTTTTGTCATACCACACTGCCGTCGACTCGTTTCTGGAGAACTTTCAACCAGATTGGCAAACACTTCCTGGGGTGTGGCAACACTTTTCTATTACCTCGAGTCCCGAACAGTTAAGCCGTTTGGTAGAATACGCCAAACTGGCGGCCGCGTCAGAATGTCCACAAAGCACCTCGGAAAAAGCGGCAGACATTTGGCATAAACTTGCCAATATACAAATCTCTTTACAACGGATCGATGCAGCGATCATCAATCTAGAATCCGCTATAAAAGCATCACCAGATCATTATTTAGCACGGCGCACACTCGGGCAGTTATTTCTTAAGAACAATCAATTTGAGTTGGCAGAGAATCATCTGCGTTGGTGCCGCTCACGTCGACCCGATGATCGATCTTTGAAAAGTGCATTCGAATTAGCATCCAAGTCGCATTATAGCACCACGACAAAATAATGTGAAACGTGACAACTTCGCCCCTACGAATAAAGATTACGTGAAACATCCTCTGAAACTGTAGGCCAGCTTTAAGGCAATGCATCATCTCTCTTGTAGGACATTCCATGGTTCTTTAGAATTTGCCCGTCAACGACTCCAACTATTTTCAATTCGCAAGCAACATGCCCTATTCTACTCAACCAAAACCGGATCCTGAGAGTAACACCAAGGCGTCTAACACGAATCCTGCTTGGTCTAGCTGGCCCGAGTTTGATGAGGAACAAATTTCTGCAGCTACAAACGTATTGCAGTCCGGACATGTCAACTATTGGACTGGAACCCAGGGGCGGGAATTTGAAGCAGAATTTGCCAAAATCTCAGGCTGCCAACATGCTGTCGCTGTGGCCAATGGCACATTAGCATTAGAACTTGCGCTCCACGCAATTGGTATCGAGCGAGGAGACGAAGTCATCATCCCTCCTCGCACATTTATTGCCACGGCCAGCTCTGTCGTAGCCCGTGGAGCAACTCCTATCTTTGCCGATGTCGATCTACACACTCAAAACATAACGGCAGCAAGCATTGCAGAGCAAATTACTTCAAGAACCAAGGCCATCATCGTGGTCCACCTGGCCGGCTGGCCCTGCGACATGGACCCTATCATGGAACTGGCCAAGCACCACGGTCTGGCTGTAATTGAGGATTGTGCGCAAGCTCATGGAGCACGTTACAAGGGCCGTCCTGTCGGCTCCTTGGGTGATGTGGCTGCTTTTTCGTTTTGCCAAGACAAAATCATGACAACAGCAGGCGAGGGTGGCATGCTCGTCACAAATTCAGAGAGCCTTTGGCGACGAGCTTGGAGCTACAAAGATCATGGCAAGAGTTACCGAGCTGTGTTCGAGCAAGAGCATCCGCCCGGTTTTCGCTGGCTTCACGAAAGCTTTGGCACCAACATGCGTATGACAGAAGTCCAATCTGCAGTAGGACGAGTAGCTCTCCGCAGATTACCAGCATGGGTAGAGACTCGACGCCACAATGCGGCAACCCTGACTGAGCGTCTGTCGGAACTTGACATTTTAAAAATTCCCGTGCCGCCCACGGATATTTACCATTCGTATTACAAGTTTTACACCTTTCTGGTACCTCAATTCCTGCGACCTGATTGGAATCGCGAACGTATTATTGCGGGCCTCTCCGCTAAGGGTATTCCTTGCTATTCAGGTTCTTGTAGTGAAATCTATCTTGAAAAAGCTTTCCCAAATCACATGCGCCCGAACGAACGACTTCCCCGTGCATGTCAGTTGGGTGAAACGGGACTCATGTTTCAAATCGACCCAACAATATCTGAGAAGCAAATAAATCTCATTGCCGAAACCCTTACTCAAATCCTGCAAGCCGCTAGCATTACCTTCGACAATCAGACTCCATCTCCACAAGTGGCCTGAACCGTATATCTCATCCGCTTCTGCTCTGCTGGCAATTGCACCTCTGGAATGTATCCACGGTCTTCAGAGGGCCTATAGCACTCCACCCTACGGCCTCACAGACTCTTCTCATCAGGCTAGGACATCGATTGACCGATAGCTGGCAACACTATCACCCAACACATCACATTTACGTAACCCCCTATGTATTAGGTAGGTAGACCTTGTGGTTCAAACTGAGAAATAGTACTTTTCCACCCCCTCTCAGCGAGGGAGATCTCATCTCGACACCCTACATCGCCACAAAGCGGCGACTTCATCGCTCGTGTTTTTAGACGCTATGATTTCCAAAGAATTAAAACGAATGCTCATCGGATTGGCGATCATGCTTCCCTTGGGCGCACTCGCCTACTTTGGAGCTTTTTGGTTACGTTTTGATGGTCAGTTTTCTGAAGCCTCAACCCATTTGCTTGCGGTAACATTTGTATGGGTGCTAACCGTCAAGGCATTCTTTATCTGCCTGGCTCGTTTGCATCAGGAATATACNCGCTATGTCAGCTTTCGAGACATGCTCATACTGGTGCGTACTACAACCTTAAGCACTGTCAGCATTGTACTCATCGACACATTGTTGCTAACTAGCGTAACAATACCTCGCAGTGTGGTTCTCCTTGATTGGGGAGTGACCCTGGTGCTATTGATTGTCGCTCGTACTGTACCCAAGCTCCTACGAGACAACCTGCATACCATGCTGCACGCCTCACCAGGTACTCGATCGCTAATCGTTGGAGCCAACGATGCGGGAGAAGCATTGCTACGGTGCATCCATAGGCGAAGTCATGAGCTAAGTTACAAACCTATTGGCTTTGTTGACAATCGGCCTGAATTATTGGGTCGCCGGATTGCCGGTGTCCCTGTCTTGGGAAGCCACGCGGATTTGGCATCACTCGCGAAAAAGCACTCCATTAAAGAAGTCTTAATTACAGCAGGTTCACTCCCCGGCAAACAAGTCCGCATGCTCATAGAGCAGGCGCGTGGGAACAAGTTTCGCGTTAAAGTTCTTCCCAGTTACGAACAACTACTACAAGAACAAGTAGCAATCCATCCTCGTCAAGTTGCTATTTCAGACTTACTGCAAAGACCAGCAGTAGAACTCGATAGCCAGCGAATTACGGAATGGATCCAGGGGCGTACCGTACTCATCACCGGGAGTGCAGGAAGTATCGGATCCGAAATCTGTCGCCAGGTACTCAAGCTAAAACCAGCCAAAATAATCGTTCTCGATCGTAGCGAAACAGGACAATTTNTCCTGGAACGCGAACTACGACGGATGGCACCCAATACTGAAATTGAAGTCACTTTGGCAGACCTCAACGATCGCGAACGATTGGCCACAGTATTCAACGAGCACAAACCACATATAATTTTTCATGCTGCTGCCTACAAACACGTCCCTTTGATGGAATCGCATGTTGGCGAAGCCGTCAAAAACATCGTGTTTTCTACNCGGAATGTCGTTGACCTGGCTGAAGAATACGGCGCTGACGGTTTTGTGATGATTTCGACAGACAAAGCCGTAAATCCCACCAGCGTGATGGGTTCCTGNAAGCAGCTCGCTGAACAATACATCCAAGCCAAAGCAGAAACATCCCAATGCCGTCTTATCACGGTACGTTTTGGCAATGTGCTCGACTCTGCAGGGAGTGTCGTCCCCATTTTCCGCGAACAAATCGCTCGCGGCGGACCCATTACCGTTACGCATCCAGAAATGATTCGTTACTTCATGATGATTCCAGAAGCAGCGCAATTGGTTGTACAAGCGGGTGCGATGGGGCAGGGCGGTGAAATTTTCATTCTCGACATGGGTGAACCTGTGCGAATCATGGAACTCGCCAAGGATATGATTCGTCTGTCAGGCCTTCGTGTGGGAGACGACATCGAGATCGAAGTCACAGGCCTAAGGCCGGGTGAAAAGATGTATGAAGAACTCTACAGTGAAACAGAAAAACATCGTCCTACCAGCCATCAAAAGATTATGGTTGCCGATAGTAAACCTTGCAGCATTCTTCGAATACTCAATGACCTCGGATATCTTACCGAGATCGTAAACGGTCCCAACGAAGAAATACGTACGGCTTTGCAAGAGATCATTCCATTGCAGAAAGATCCCTCCAAANATGTATCCTTGCCCACCGCGGCCTGATCTTCTTTTTTCACAAGCGTTCAGCTGCTAGCTCTAGAGCAATGTCCAACAAGTCTTGATGGATGGTTGCGCGCCAGGTAATGGATTCTATCTCGACAATCCGGCACTTCGAACCACTGCTGCCCGTTCAGTGATCTTTGACCAAATATTTGCCCAAATATTCCATCCGTCTTACAACGAGCAGGAGCGGGTAAAGATGGACGGGCCGGACTACATGAGTGATCGGTAGTACTCGATCGAACGCCGAAGCCCTTCTTCAAAATCAACGCGGGGTTCGAATCCCAGAATTTCACGTGCAGCAGAAATGTCCGCCAAACTTTCACGGACGTCACCCACGCGCGCTTCGGCAAACTTGGCTTCAATTTGGGTTCCGAGCACCTGATTGATCGAAGCAAGCAAGTCCAGCAAACTGTATTGGCTACCGCATGCCACGTTCAAAACCTTACCAGACGCCTNAGGAGCATCCGCAGCAGCCAAATTACCTGCCACCACATTGTCGATGTAGGTAAAATCGCGCGACTGGTGACCATCACCATAGACCGTAGGATTTTCTCCAGCCAACATTCTAGTCACAAAAATTGGGATGACCGCTGAGTATTCACTCTGGGGATCCTGACGAGGTCCAAAAACATTAAAATATCGAATGACAACCGTTTCCAGACCATAGGTTGCAGTAAAGGCTCGACAATACGATTCACCAGCAAGTTTGGCAGCCGCATAGGGAGATAAGGGCATGGGTACATCCTGTTCGCGCTTCGACATAAACGGTTGGTTCCCATAAGCACTGCTTGACCCAGCATAAATAACACGACGAACTCCACCCAACCGGGCGATATCCAATACCTGAAGTGTTCCTGTCACACAGGCAGCATGGGTTTCCATTGGCGCTTGCACGCTTCGTGGTACCGAGGCCAAAGCAGCCTGGTGGTAGACGACCTCGACTCCCGTCATGGCTTCTTCTAATACAGGCCGGTCCAGTAAATCCCCTTCTACAAATTCAATCTGCCCCTTCAGATGCTCGAGATTGGCTGGAGTCCCAGTGCTCAAGTTATCGAGAACACGTACCTTGTCACCACGGTGAACGAGTGCTGTCGCTATATGTGACCCAATAAAGCCAGCGCCACCCGTAACAAGATATTTTGCCATGTTTTCATCACTTGAATGTTAGAACCGAATACTGGTTTTTCCAGCCTGGGATCCCACACAGCATACTGAGATCAGCCTATCAGGCAAGGTCGACAGAGAGCCTACCACCAGATAAACTTGCCACGTATCCTCCCATCTTTACTCTCCAACCAGAATACGTGCCGTGGCAAAACCAAGCCNTCGCGAGCANCTCAGGGAATACATCCAGGAGAAACAAGCCACCGTTGGTATTGTTGGCCTGGGTTATGTAGGACTTCCTCTTATCCATGCATTTGTTTCAGCNGGCTTCCGCTGCCTGGGATTTGATGTAGACCAAAACAAAGTGGATCAACTCAACCGTGGCCAAAGTTATATCGGGCACATCCCCTCGACCTGGCTGGAATCCTGGCTAGCCAATCATCAGTTCTCAGCAACCTCTACGCCAGAAGATCTAGCCAATGCCGATGCTATCTTGATGTGTGTTCCAACACCTCTCACCGAGGCACGTGAACCTGACTTGAGCTACGTTATTTCCAGCACCCAAACCATCTCGCAAATACTCCGTCCAGGTCAGCTTATCATCCTAGAAAGTACGACTTATCCTGGAACCACACGTGATGTGATCCTGCCTGAATTAGAAAAAACAGGACTCGAAGTTGGTAAAGACTTTTTTCTTGCTTACAGCCCCGAAAGAGAAGATCCAGGCAATCCAGATTTCTCGGCCTCTGGCATNCCCAAGGTTGTGGGGGGGTACGACCCGGCAAGTTGCGATCTGGCAGCTCTACTTTACGAACCGGCTGTGAAGCAAATCATCCCTGTCTCTTCCTGTGAGATCGCCGAAGCTTGCAAAATCCTGGAAAACACGTATCGGGCTGTGAACATCGCCTTGGTCAATGAACTGAAAGTCATGTACGACCGCATGGGAATCGATGTGTGGGAAGTTATCGATGCGGCCAAAACCAAACCCTTTGGTTTTTCCGCGTTCTATCCGGGCCCCGGTCTAGGGGGACACTGTATTCCGATTGATCCTTTCTATCTGAGTTGGTTGGCCCGTAAACATGGCATGTCAACACGGTTTGTCGAATTGGCAGGAGAAATCAATTCGGCAATGCCTCAATATGTCATGCAGCGTCTAGCGCTTGCATTAAATGAATTAAGCAAGCCGATACGTGGCAGCAAAGTTGCAATCCTAGGTATCGCCTACAAACCCAACGTTGATGATACCCGCGAAAGTCCCTCCTTTGCGTTAATGGAAGAACTCCTCAAGCAAGGCGCCGAGATTAGCTACAACGACCCCTACGTGGCCAGATTGCCTTCTTCCCGATCCCATAATCTTCCTACGATGACAAGCAATGAACTCACACCCGAGTATCTAGCTTCCCAGGATTGCGTGCTTATCTCAACAAATCATAGTGCCTACGACTATTCCTCGATTGTTGAGCACTCATCTCTGGTAGTAGACACCCGAAATGCCACGCGCGATGTTACTTCGGGAAGAGAAAAGATCATCAAGGCCTAGCCAGGATATTTCATCCGTTCCTGCTCGGGCAAGCTAAGTCTATAGCGACTTACCTTAATCTGTTCTTACCTAACCCCGACAGGGGTGATCCTTGGTCAGCCTGGGTTGGAGGCCTCCGTAGCCTGTGGCGAAGGAGAGCGCAACCCTAGGTGACGGTTTCCGTTAGAAATCTAAACCCTGAAGGGGTGACCCTACATGCTGCTGCTAGGGTCACCCCGTTGGGGTTTAAGGGTCTTGTTTAATATTGCCCCAGGGTTCCGCCCAGCTTCGCTAAAGCTTCGCAGGACTCTACCCTGGGCTAGCATAGAGACACCCCTATCGGGGTTATTTCACGCCAGACTTAACATGCTTACGAAGAACACAGAAAAGTAAGTTGCCCTAGCCCGATATAATCTTACCGTGTGGCTCTGCAGAATATGAGATACGAATGCTATTGCCAAATAAAGCCCCAGCAATCGTAAGATTACCGGGGCTTTTCAATTTTCAACTGCAACTCTTTGGAGGGACTCCCTAATGAAAAATCATCAAGGAGTTGCTGGAGGAGCCACCACATCATCATCGTCCAAGGCCAGCGGAATTGCTATAGCAGCAACAACTGCACTAGCGGTAATCACTGGATGCTCTGCAATAAATTGACCAACCGTGGAAAAGGGATTGCTTGGAGGTGGAGTAAATTGACCGCGAACAACCTCTGGCTGACTGACCAGCGTCATTGTCTGTCGTGCTGCAGGAGGAGCCGTTTGTGGTGCCCAGAGACGATAGACACCCTGGTGTCCGTTGGCGACAACCGAATAAACGCCGCCTCGAAGCTTGTTCACACGGAAATTTCCTTCTCGATCTGCCTTCACACGAGCTACAACCTTGCCCGCAGATTGCAGCGTAATTCTAGATTCAGCCAACGATTTCCCTTGCAAGTTTATCAAATGCCCCGTGAGCACACAGTCCTCGGTCAACACGACATCACGAGGAACCGCCATTCGATGGCTGATAGACTGGGGGTTTGCTTCAACCGCCAAGAGCCATTGTGGTTGTACCAATGTGGCAATCGTCATCCAGACCAACAATGTACGCCATGCATTCGCTTTACACCAAGACATCATCGAGTCTCCTTGAAATTAATCCCCTGAAAGCTAGTGGGCATTTTGAAAAGCGGGCGAGGGAGGATCGTAGCGAACCTGAGGAGAGACGAAGGTCAAATTGTAAGTACGAACAAGAATCTAACAAGAATGGTTAGATTCAGCGCATTACGAGCGGTGCTTTGCTAGCAAAAGCCTATCAAAGCGTTTCATTTGTAGCATCCAGGTACACAAAAAAAGCCTTCAGTTTGCACTGAAGGCTCTCTTTTGTATTGAATTCAACAGTCACAACTTT
>PATG01000134.1 GCA_002713555.1 Planctomycetaceae bacterium | reverse complement strand
CTTGAGCAATTGCTGGAACTGGTCGACGGGGTGGCCATCACCAGTCCGCTGGTGTCTGGGGTTATTCCTTATGATCATCCACGCAATATGACGGTAGCCGGTAGTAAGGGGTCGATCTGTGGCAATTATGCGCAGGACGAAGCCGATTTGCTGATTGCCATTGGCTCCCGTTTTGTGTGTCAGTCCGACAGTTCGCGCACCGCTTATCCTCGCGTCAAACGGGTGATCAATATCAATGCCGATTTGGAGGCCGCTACGCACTATGGCCAGACAATTGCCCTGGTGGGAGACGCGGCCGCTACCTTGGAAAAGCTGAACCAGGTCCTTCTGTCTCGCAGGCAAGCAGGATCGGGCGAAGACTCGGCGTGGTTTCAGTCGTGTCGGACCAAGAAGCGGGAATGGGACGCGTTCAAAGCGGAACGGTACACTCAGCCTACCCTGCAGGACACCGTCTGGAACGAGCAGGTGCTCACCCAACCGGCCGCCATCAAGGTTGCCGCCGATTGGGCCCGCACGAAAACCGATGCGGTGAATTTCTTTGATGCGGGCGACGTGCAGGCCAACGGTTTTCAGGTCGTCGAAGATGATCGTTTGGGCCGCACTTTTACCGAAACGGGTGCCAGCTACATGGGCTTTGCCGTGTCGGCCGTGCTGGCCTCGGCTATGGCGAAGGACCCCTTTTTCGACCTGGCCTACACGGGGGACGGCTCCTTTACGATGAACCCGCAGATCCTGATCGATGGCGTAGAGCACGGGGCCCGAGGTGCGATCCTGATCATGGACAATCGCCGCATGGGTGCCATTTCTGGATTGCAGCAAGCACAGTATTCCCAGGAGCACGCCACCAACGATCAGGTGCTGGTCGACTATGTGGCCTGGGCACGGGCGTTCGCCGGGGTGCACGTGTGGGGACCGATTCACACCACCGATCAATTGCAAGCGGCCCTGGAAGAAGCTTATGGCCAGGAGGGACTTTCCGTGATTTACGTTCCTGTTTACTACGGCCCTGATGAGTTGGCCGGACTGGGTGCCTTCGGCAGGTGGAATGTGGGGAATTGGGCGGAGGATACGCAAGCGCTGCGGCATGAGATTGGGTTGTGAGCGTAGGGTAGGATAACCGTTCGGCTGAAACTGAGAGATAGAAATTGACTAATGGCTAAGAGCCTATCCCAATACCAAAAATAGGCTCTAAAGAATACCCAATACCTAATTCCTAAACCTGGGATCCTTACGTTGGCAGCTGAAGAACAAGTTACTGGATTTTCTCGACGGCTTACTTCCTATGCGGATCCTGAGTTTAGTCGGTATATGCGCCGGGCGTTTTTGGCTTCGGCCGGTTATGACCGTGAGGATCTTGAGCGGCCGGTGATTGGCATTGTGGATACCTCGAGTGATTACAACACGTGCCACCGCACCATGCCTGAGCTGGTGGCCGCCATTAAGCGTGGGGTGTTGGAGGCGGGGGGGCTGCCGGTGGCGTTCCCCACGATTTCGCTGCACGAAATCCTCTGTTCGCCCACCACGATGTTGTTTCGCAATTTAATGGCCATGTCGACTGAGGAGATGATTCGCGCCCAGCCCATGGATGGGGTAGTGCTGGTGGGAGGCTGCGACAAGACGGTGCCCGCCCAGTTGATGGCGGCTATCAGTGCTGATGTGCCGGCCGTTTCAGTGGTGACCGGGGCCATGATCACGGGCGACTGGCAGGGTGAACGCTTGGGTGCCTGTACCGATTGCCGGCGCTACTGGTCTGCCTACCGGGGAGGAGAACTCGACGACAGACAGATTCACGACGTTGAACAATCCCTTTGCCCCACCTCGGGTACCTGCATGGTGATGGGCACCGCTTCGACCATGGCCTGCATCGCCGAGGTGCTGGGCATGATGCTCCCGGGTGGCGCATCTCCGCCTGCGGTGACTGCCGATCGCGTCCGCACGGCCACGGCTTCGGGCCGCATCGCCGTGGAAGTTGCCGCAGAGGATCGCCGTCCCAGCCAGGTGCTGAGTCGTGCTTCGTTTCTCAATGCGCTGAAAGTGATCGTGGCCCTGGGGGGGTCGACCAATGCCGTGGTACACCTCACGGCCATTGCCCGTCGTGCAGGCATCGGTCTCACCCTGGAAGATTTAAACGAAGCTGCCGAGCAGGTGCCGCTACTGGTCGACTGCAAGCCGTCGGGAACCGGTTATATGGAAGACTTCCACGCTGCCGGGGGTCTCCCCCAAGTCCTGCAAGTGCTCCAGCCCCATTTGGATCTAGCAACGCAAAGCATCTTGGGCAAACCACTGGGTGAACTTTTACAAAATGTCGAGCCTCCAGGATCCTGGCAACAGACGATTCGAACTTTGGAAAACCCCGTTGGCCCTACGGGTTAGCTCACTGGCCTGACCGGATCGCTTGCTCCCGAAGGAGCAATCATTAAGCGTGCGGCGGCTACCGAATCATTACTGAAACACCGCGGGCCGGCCATTGTGTTTGATTCGCCCGAGGATGCAGCGGCGCGGATCGATGATCCTAGTTTGGGAATCACACCCGAGCATGTGATGGTTCTGCGCGGTGCCGGTCCCGTCGCTGCCGGCATGCCTGAGGCAGGATCGCTGCCCATTCCCAAATACCTGGCCGAGCAGGGAGTCCGCGACATGGTGCGCGTCTCCGATGCCCGCATGAGCGGAACTTCCTACGGTACTGTGATCCTGCATTGCTGTCCTGAGTCGGCCATCGGCGGCCCGCTGGCTCTGGTGCAGGACGGCGACGAGATTGAACTGGATGTTGACGCCCGACGGATTGATTTGTTGGTGGACGAAGCGGAACTTGCGCGCCGCCAGGCCCAATGGAAACCTTTGCCATCTCCCCAGCGCGGTTGGAGAAAGCTTTATGCCCAACATGTTCAGCAAGCCAATCTTGGGGCGGATCTTGATTTTTTGTCGCCGGATGTCTAGCGGCTAGATTAGGTTGAACGGCCCATCCAACCCTCCCCCCTATATAAATTGAGTTGGGGCCTCTCTGAAAGGGAGGGAGCAACCGAGCACGGTCGCCAGCGGCGAGCGAGCGCAGGGCGGTAGTCGAACAAGGTGCACGAACTAAACTTGGAAGGCTAGTTGGCAGCTTGGTACAACTATCGAGGACCACTACGAACAACACGAAGCAAACCATACTCCGCAAGAAACCACCCAATAATGAAGTCCTCAAGCACCTCACTTACTCAATCAAATCCAGCGCAGCTTCTCATATGTGCAGTGATATTTTTGCTCAGCGCGCTAAGCTACTCAAACCAAGCACCAGCTGCCGAACTATTCCCCCCCACTGCCCCGATCAATACCTGGACCCAATTTAAGGCAGACGGCTATTCAAAGCCCGCCTGTGGAGTCGTCTACGACTTTGCCCACCCAGCCACCAACGGCATGCCGATCGGCGGCATGGATACTGGCTGCATCGATCTCGAGACCAGTGGCCTGTGGGGCTACTGCACGATTTTCAATACCCATTCACCGCGGCGCGGTCCCCTGAATCTGCCCTTTCTGGGTCTGAGTGTCGACGACCAGGTATGGGTGCTCTGCGATCCGTCGCAGATGAAGCAATACGAGCGGGGCGCTATCCACGACGTGGTCCGGGAGCGCCCAGGCCCGTTGGAGCCTCCTCTGGAGGAACTCGACTTCTACGAGTACGAAATCCAGGATAGCTACGGCCACTTTGTTCTGGAGACTCCCGGCTTATTGGCCTACTACCGGCTTGACGAAGGGGCCTCGGCAACGACTTTGAATAACATTGCGCCCACGGGAGGCGCTGCAGGGACTTACCCCGAAAAATTGACGCGCGGAGTCCCGGGAGCCATCGTCCACGACACCAATCCGGCGATCTGCTTTAACGAACCCGGACAGGTGATTCAGGTAAAAGACATTGAGCCCTTGAACGAGACGCACGACGCGCTCACGGTCGAATTCTGGCTGAATCCTCACCAAGTCGCCGCGCACGCGATGGTCCTCGGCCGCGACTCTTTAAGCGATGGCCAGCGCCACTGGAAAGCAGGCATCCGCGCCGCAACCGTTGAAGGCCAAACCAAGAACGTCGTGTTCTACGAATTCTTTGGGGAGGGACGAGGCGGCAACCGTGGGGCATCGGGCGCCGAGGGCGTGGTCGAAGTTGGCCAGTGGACGCATGTCGTGATCACCTATGGCGATGGCAAACGGCAGCTGTGGGTTCAAGGCAAACTAGTCGATGAGTCCCAGGTAGAAGGACCCGTACCGATTGGCGACGGGATGTTCTCGATCGGTGGCCGTGGGGATGGTGGAGAGTCGTATCGGGGCGGTGTCGACGAGGTGGCTCTCTACAACCGGATTTTAACTCCAGACGAAATCCATGAACACTACGACATCGGTTCCACACAAGGCAAACCGCTCTGCTCTTATGTCCAGACGGCCCAAGATATCCATTACTGGGGACATTACCCGGTGGCCGACTTGCAGTTCGACTCGTCGGCGCCAGTGCAGGTTCGTTTGCGATCCTGGTCACCTTTCATTCCGGGCGACACGGCCGCATCGATGACCCCGGGTGCAGTCTTTGAGGTGCATCTGCACAACACGAGCCATCGCACGCAACAGGGTAAAATCGTTTTCGACTTCTTTGGCCCGCTCCGCCGCGAAGCCGGTTTCGGACCCGTGTCTCGCACGGACACAAGCGGCAAACTCACGGGCACTCACGTAGCTGGCGAGTGGTCCAGCTTTGTGCTGGGTGCCGTGAATGAACCTGCAGCCGAAACGGGTGGCAGTCTCGGCGCCGATGGCCAGGCCTGGGCGGCTGTGCCCGAGGGTTTGCCAGAGGCAGCCAGCGATGACTTGGGCAGTTCGGTGGCGGTGCCGTTTGCGCTGGCAGCCGGCGAGTCGAAAGTCGTCCGCTACGTGCTCGCCTGGCATAGCCCGCAGTGGCTGGGGGCCGGGTATCTCTCGGCCAAGTCCGATGATTTTTTTACGAAGTGGGTACCGGTTGTTAGCGATTACGACGACGAAGCCCAGAACTATCTCAAGCAGGCACCAGTCGGCAATCGCTTCACGCACATGTATGCCAGGCACTACTCAAGTGCGCTGGCCACTGCCGAGCATCTGGCGTCCAATCATAAAACACTCTTGCGACGCATCCTCTCGTGGCAGCAAGCGATCTACGGAGACGAAGCGCTACCGGTGTGGTTGCGGGAGTCGCTGGTCAATAATTTTTATCTACTGGCCGAAGATGCCCTCTGGGCACAAGCGGATGATCCGCTGCCTGATTGGGTCCGCAACGAAGACGGCCTGTTTGGTCTGATCGAAGATCCCCGCTCCTGCCCGCAGATCGAGTGCATCCCCTGCAGTTTCTATGGGAATTGGCCCCTGGTGTGGTTCTTTCCCGAGACGGCCCTTTCGACACTTCGCGGCTACAAGGGCTATATGTTTCCTGACGGTGCAGTGCCCTGGTGTTTCGGCGGCATTACTTGTGGAACGCCAGCCATCGATTTTGCCATGCCGACGCGCGGCTATCAGATTGTGCTGAATGGGTCTTGTTATACCGATATGGTCAGCCGCTATTGGTTGCGGACTCGGGACCAGAAGTTTTTGGAAGAGTTTTTCCCCTCGGTCAAAAAGAGTATTGAGTACATGGTGAACCTGCGACCCGAGTACTCGATCGGCGACCGCATCATCAGCATGCCCACGGGCAATGCGGGTACCCAGTGGTTCGAAGCGCCCGATCCCGACTGGGCTGGCATGGTAACCCACATCGGAGGCATTCACTTAGCGCAGCTAGGCCAGGCCCAGCGGATGGCAGCAGCGGCAGGCGATGCGAAGTTTGCCCAGCAGTGCCGCGACTGGATCGCTGCGGGGTCTGCGTCCCTCGAAGAAAACATGTGGCGCGGCGAGTACTATGGCAATTTCCTGGAACCCGAAACGGGCAAACGCAACGACCTGGTGTTTGGCTACCAACTCGACGGCGAATGGATGGCCCGTTTGCACGGACTGCCGGGCGTGTTTCGAGCGGATCGCCTCTCAACTACCCTGGCCACCATCCAGCGTTGCAACGCCCGGGTAAGCGAAACGGGCATTGCTAACTACTGCAATCCCGACGGCACCCCGGCCCAAGTGGGCGGCTACGGCACCTACGGCTACTTTCCGCCCGAGCTGCTGATGCTCAGCATGCTGTACATGTACGACGCCGAAGAGAACCGCGAGTTTGCCTTGGAGAAATCCCGCCAGTGCTGGGAAAACATGGTACTCAAGTGGCGCTACACCTGGAACCTGATCAACATGGTGCGTGGCGACCAGGACACGGGCGAACGACAGATTGGTTTCGACTACTACCAGGACATGATGCTGTGGGTGTTGCCCATCGTGATGGAGGGGGAGAACCTGGACACCTACTTCAACAAAAGGGAGAATCTAATCGAACGCGTGCTGGAAGCAGGGCGCGCGGCGCGGTAGGAGTCCCCCTCCCTTTCAGGGAGGGGCTAGGGGAGGGTTTTGAAGTCTTGTACCCGGATCAGCCCCTCCCCATGCATGGGGAGGGGGATTTAAGTAAGACTGTAGGCCGGAACAAGCGGTCCCGGGTGCCACTACAATGCACCTCTCCCCTGAGGGGAGAGGTTGGGTGAGGGGGAGTCCTGGGTGCCAGCGACAGGAGACAAGATAGAGTCAAAAACACTCTTTAGAAAAATAGCAAAGAGCCTGTTTCGAAATTGTAAAAAAGACTAGTTTCGGGTGCCACTGCTGGCTTGCCCAGCAGTGCGAAACGGGTACCCAGTTCCTATACTCTCTGTTGAATACTCAAAAGTGTCTCATTCCATCGATAAGTAGAGATATTCCCATGCAAAAACTACCGATCCTCGATTGCAAACATTTCGATTGCCTCACTCAGCTGCGTCCTGCAATGTGCGCCTTGACGTTGGTTGTTCTCGCTGCCTTGCTCCCCCCCCTGCTCCTCGCCGATGAACGGGCGAAAACATTTCCAGAGTCAATCCGTCAGTTAAACCACAACCCTATGGAACTGGCGATCCAAGGAGAGCGGTACCAAGCCCAGGTACCCGACACATTGGACCTGGCCGACCGCATGGGGCTAGCCGTTAACGCGCTCACCAATGTCTGGGATCCCGAGCGAGAGTATGGCATGAAATTTGTCGTAGACTTCTCGCGGAAACCGCCCGTGTTGTACGTCAATCACATCACCGACCTCTATCTGAATATTCCCCCCAAATTTGTCGAAGCCCTCGCGTTGACCCGACTGGCCTCCGGAACGGATCTCAATATTGCTACCGACCTGGGAGTCCTGAAATCTCAACTGAAATTTATCGGCGACGATGGACTCACTTACGCGCCGGTAGAAATGATTAAGCAAGTTCCCCAAGGATTGGGCCAATTTGAAGAAACGCCTGGAGGACCTGCGGTCTCCTGGTCAGAAATCTGGGGGGAAGGTCGACAACTGGTGGCGCTGTCCATTCTGGCACAGATCGACGACGACCCGCGGTGGATCGAAATAGGAAAGCGCAAAGTCGATCGGCTGCTGGAACTCACCCGCACCAAAAAAGTTGCCGACCTTACGAATATCGAGTTTGCCTCCAAACCTCCCGGTGATGGGGATTTCGAAAGTGTCCGCCAAAAAACCCAGTCGGCCGAAAAAAGTGAAGATCTCGCCGAGAAGTTCTTGATCGACGAGTTTCGGTTTCTCTGGCGGGCGACCTACACCCCCGGCATCGAAGTCCCGGCCAATGCCGACGAACCAGGATTGATGAATAGCGAAGGAGGCGGGCTGTATAGCAAAGACGACTTGATGACCATCGTCTATTCGATTGGTTCCACCGGCCATGGCGCTGGACTCTTTTATCGAATCACGGGTTACGAACCGGCGCTGGAGCTATCCAGGGGGCTGGCGCATTGGGCCCTGGCCCGACTCTTTTACAACGAGGATGGCAGCTATTCCTTCTGGCACTACCACCATGGTTTGTATGCGCTGATGGCCGTTTGTGAGTACGGCATTGCCTCGGGCGACCGAGCTTTGCTCGAACGGGTGGATGCCTGCTACCGTTTTGTGCGAGAAATGGGCGATCCACTCATCGGATACTTTCCAGAGGCTCAGCCGGGTTCTGACTGGTATCTCCAGCGGCAAGGCAATACGGTCGAAATCTGTGAAGTCGCCGACATGTGTTGGTTAGCACTGAATCTTACCAAAATGGGGGTCGGCGAATATTGGGATGATGTGGATCGCTGGGTGCGGAATGTGTATGCGCAGGGACAGATTTGCGATACCGGTCTGTTCGATAGCATTCCTGATGCCTACTACCGCACAGGACCCGACCCGAGACCCTATCGAGACACCCACAATATCAAGGAGCGGAGTCTGGGCAGTTTTTTTGGATGGATGCGGGCCAACGAAGGACTGGAGGTACAACAGACCCCGCAGGGACCAAAACTCAAAGAACAAAGCGTTCAGCACTGTTGTACGGCAAATGGTGCGCGCACTTTGTACTGCATTTGGGATAGCATCGTCCAGCAGCAAGGTGACCTGGTGCGTGTAAACCTACTGCTAAATCGGGCCTCGCCCTGGCTCGACGTCGCTAGCTATTTGCCCGTTAAGGGAGAGGTCGATCTGCACATCAAAGACACTGCGAAAGTCGCCGTGCGCGTGCCCCGCTGGGTTAATCCCGAGAATGTCCAGGTGACTGTCAACGACGAATCAGTACGTGCCAAAAGCGAGGGCCGCTACTTACACGTTTATCTGCTCCAGCCGGGGGATCAAGTGCGATTCACGTTCGACGTACCGCAAAAGACGTTTCATCGCGTCCTGGGCGAGATGCCTTACCGACTCACCATGCGCGGCAATACGGTGATCGCTATCAGCCCCAAAGGAGAGGCCTACCCGCTCTATCAAAATCCGCCCACCGGTCGCCTGGTGGAGAAGGGGCGATTCGTGCCACAGATTCAGAACCTGCAGTGGTAGTGAACGGGCTCAAGATCCAGATTCCTCGGGTGTAGTTCTAACGCTTACTGTCAGCACAAGGCCTTGCGCAAGTGCAACCAGCCTCGGGATGACAGGTTTGCTACTTTCAATTCACTCTCGACAAATTGGCCCCATTCGTAGAACATCGGTGCATATCCAATCTGCACAGGAGTAATACCATGAAAAAAACCCGGCATGATCCGGAGCGGGCCATCGATTTGGATCTGGTACGTTGCACCGAAAACGCGGCCTTGGCTGCCTGGACGCACTTTGGCAAGGGCGACAAGAACCGGGCCGACTATGCCGCTTCGGATGCCATCCGCGGGATGTTCCAGCTCATCGATTGTAAGGGATTGGTGCGGATTGGCGAGGGGCGTAAGGACGAAGCCCCGGGCATCTTTACCGACGACCAGCTGGGTTCGTGGAACCCCAGCGCCATCCCGGCAGCCATTGCCTTGGACCCGATCGACGGTACCACCCTCACGGCCAAAGGCCTGCCCGGTGCGATTTCTGTGATGGCCGTGAGTACCTGCGCCCAGCCAGACGATGACCCACGGGAACTGTTCCCGTCGATTCCCTCGTACTACATGGAAAAGCTGGCCGTGGGCCAGTCGGTCGCCAATAGCGACGCCCGACTGCAATTGGATGCGCCGCTGGAAACAAACCTGAGCATGGTGGCCGGCCAATTGGACAAACGGGTGAGCGACCTGGTGGTGGTCGTGTTGGACCGACCGCGGCATGACGAGATCATCCAGAAGCTCAGAGAACTCAACTGTCGCATTCGACTCATTTCTGATGGCGACGTGGCGGCCGCGGTCGCTCCCAGTCTGCCCGATTCGGGCGTCGACGTGTACGTCGGCATCGGAGGTAGCCCCGAAGCCGTGCTCTCTGCCGCGGCCATCAAGTGTTTGGGCGGTCAACAGCTGTGCCGCATAAGTCCGCGTGACGAGGCAGAGCGAGCCAGCTTGCTGGATGAAGAAGGCTGCACCCCCGCAGACCTGGAGCGGATTTGGAATGTGGAGGAGATGACACCCGGCAATCATCTCATTTTCGCAGCGACCGGGATCAGTGATTCGCCCATGCTGCCAGGTATCAGCTTCCACCACCGCCACTGCGTGACGCACTCAGTCCTGATGCGGGCCCGCAATCGCACCGTACGTCATATTCAGGCATTTCACGACCTGGAGAGCAAAACGATCCGTCTGGGTTCTACGGGTGAGGAAGTTAGGCTGTAGGAGATTGGCCACGGATGGCACGGATAGTATTCATCTATGCTATTAGCGCTTCAAATTTTTTTGCGCAAGTTTTCCTCACTATATCCCCCTCCCTTTCAGGGAGGCCCCAAATCAAGAGATATAGGGGGGAGGGAGCAACTGAGCACGGTTGCCAGTGGCAAGCGAGCGCAAGGCGGTAGTATAAAAGACTACCGCCCTCGGCCTTTTTCCTCGCCACGGCTCGGCGGCCTCAGTTGCTACCCCTCTATAAATGAAAGATTCCCCTCCCCATGCATGGGGAGGGGAATTCTTGTTGGCCGCGCTGCGCGTTATGCAAGGCCAAATCCCCGGCAACTGCTGCTGTTGCATAGCGCGCAAAAAAGAGGCTGCCCGGTTAGCGGGCAGCCTCTCGATCTTTAATTCAACTACACCTTAGGACTCTAGCTGCGACGACGCACCATGATGAGTCCGCACAGTCCGGAACCTAACAACAGGCAAGTGGTTGGCTCTGGTACGGGTGTAATCAGCATGTTAAAGCTTCCAAACGTACCGACGCCGTCACCACCAGCACCGTTGCCGCTGATCCCTATGGTTAACACATCAGTGCTCGTTAGATTTGCATAAAAGGTGCCACTATTGCCAGGGGGGGGGAACACCCCGCCGACGGGAGCATCCAATGTAGCAATAGCCGAACCATTAAAATCGTAATCGTTCAAGTAGACTTCAATTCGGTTGGCTCGAGCCGCCTCCCAAAGTCGTTGCTGAATGTTCAATTCGATTTTGTAAGCCGCGGTCTGCGGTACAGCGTAATCGATTTTGCTAATCGCACCACCACCAACGGTGTGCTGCACAATACCGTCACCGCCACCAGGGCCCAAACCGTGTGCTCCACCTTGACCAAAGCCGCCAACACCTTGACCAGGGTCGTCCCAACCTACTCCAACACCCGCACCCACGTCACCCGACGTAGCAACTACGGTCGGTGAATTCTGGGCGTCACCTACTGCATAGAAGGTCCACTGTCCGCCATGTGTCGAAGGAAGTGGATTTTGCATTGCGCCGATACCGGCGGCAATGTTCGCCGCATGATCAGCAGCAAGGCTGTCTGTTTGTGCTTCCGATGTTGTGGATAACGCAAGCGTTAAAACAACCGCGAACGCAGGAACTAAAAAATTCTTCATTAGACCCTCCAAACTTAATTAGGACTAGAAAACTACAAGCTTTGATTCAGGGAGATTAGTAAACCCAGTAAGGAAAAAAAACCTGATGACAAGAGACAACAAAAAACGCCACCGAATTGCTTTCAACTCAGGCAACTATGCGCCTGCAAGCAGAAAGTAAATGGGGGGCGTCTCTATAAAACACTCCTTTTATGCTTAAAGAATCGATTTGTACCAGTACTCATTAGCTGCTACTGGCCACAGGGCCATAATTCATCTTAAAAATACAATCATGCCAACAGGGGCGATGCCTTTGCCGATTTTCGAAAAGAACCAACCTAATTAGCACGCAAGTGGGCGAAAAGTACACATTTTCCAATAGTGTCTAATTCATTGGTTTGTTACCAAGAGTGTTTCAGCAACTCAGCCGAACCCGCAGCTTCACAAACACCACACGTTTAGCACTTTAGTGAGTAAAAACACGCCTTGATTGGTTTAATATAAGCAGATTTTCTGGATTGTCAACATTTTTGCGATTTTAGGGTGTCAAAAACCAGGTTTTTTCTCACAGTTTCATAATGCCGCATCCGCGCTTCATAAGCCTTGGTTAGCAAGGAAATCTTAGTGATACCACTCGAAATAGGTGGTTTTCACCCTGTGAGCCAATTTTAAAAGCCCAATGCCACCCCCACCCCGAAGACGAGGGAAAGGACAATTTTGGAAGGCATTTGATAGCCAGAATTAGCCGTTTCGCAGCCTCAATGTGAAATCCTGCTAACTCTTAGAGCCCAGAATCTGGCGGAATCGCTACGACTGCCAGGAAATGGCGATTTGCGGAAATTTTAATGCTTAATGACGTTCCCATGCGGCCGTATTGAACTTCTTTGCGTTTCGCAAGTGTATTTTTAACTGTTTCGTTGCGGCTTTGGCATCGCGCTTTCTCAGAGCTTCAATAATAGTCTTGTGCTCTTCAAACGAGCTCGAAGAACGTCCAAAACGAAAGCTAACCGTGGTGATCAGTAACGTCTTGCGGATGAGTGGTTCGAGCGATTCTTTGAGGATTCGATTGCCAGATGCTTCGCAGATCTTCAGATGGAATTGGCTGTCCGCTTCGCGACGATCGTAAACGCTGGCTTTCTCACCGAGTTCGTTAAGGCGATCCGAATCTCTGTCCAATTGGTCCAGATCCTCTTCAGAAATCCAGCGAACGGCCTCGGTGATTGCGCAGGGTTCGAGCAACAATCGAATATCGTAGGTGTCCTGTAAATCTCTTGGCGAAAGTCCGGAGACTTGCCAGCCTCTGCGGGGCAGGCGTTCTAATAAACCGTCACCCCGCAACCACTCTGCGGCGCGCCGTAAAGTTGCCGGATTCACTCCCAGTTCGATGGCTAAGGGACGTTCTTTTACAATTTCTCCTGGACCTAAGTCGCCACGCAGAATCTTTTCCAGGAGAAATTCATAGGTGCTGTCGGTCTGGTTTGAAAACTCGAATTCAGTTGTGTCATGAACCTTTAGCTTCGTCGGCAAAGCAACGACCACCGGATGGCGTGACTCGTCAAGCTCGACCAATCCCTCTGTAATCAGTTTTTCGATCGCCTTGTTGATTGTCGTGCGGCTTACTCCTAACTCGGTAGCAATATGCCGGGCGTTGAATCGCTCCCCTACCTTCCGTTCTTGATTGGCAAGTTGAGCTTTGAGATGCTTGCTGACTTTGTCCGCTAAAGACTGCCTTGGTAAAGATTCGGCCATCTGGGATCCTATCAATGGGCCCTGGGGTTTCTACGGGTCCTTTTTACCATGCTTTCTGCAAAGAATGCAGCCAAGGTATTTTTCAATTGTGTGATAAATGGGCCTTTTCCCATTTTAGCCTGCCTCAAGTGGGTTAAATGGGTAAGAGATAACAAAAACAGGGGTTTTTCTTCGTCAAAACTTGGCTTTCTGTCACCAAAAAACATTGTGGCAAGGNTTTTTTTAGCTAGAATTAAGNNGAANNTATGCAAACGGGCCCCTTTGTGTGTCAGCGTATATTTCCTTTGGAAGGATNGATTTGTCTGTGAAAAGTGTTGACTTTCGTGAACTCGAAAAAATTGTAGCGGACGTGTTCTTGCGTGCCGGTGCTCCGCCTACCCATGCGCATCTTGTTGCGTCCCACCTGGTGGATTCCAATCTTGTCGGGCACGATTCTCACGGTGTGATGCGGGTTCCGCAGTATGTTGACGCAATTCGCACGGGACATTTGATTCCTGATGCTGAGGTAAAGGTTCTCAACGATATCGGCAATAGCTCTGCCCTTGACGGACAACGTAGTTTTGGTCAAGTGGCTGCCCGCACGGCGATGGATCTGGCAATTGAAAAGGCTCGCCATTCGGGGATCGGAGCGGTCACGGTATTCAATTGTTATCACAGTGGNCGGATTGGGGCGCATTCNGTGCTGGCTGCCCATCAGAACATGGTTGGCATCGTGATGGTCAATGCCGGTGGAGGTGGCCAGTCGGTAGCACCTTTTGGGGGCAGTCGACCCCGACTAGCAACCAATCCGATCTCAATCGCTGCACCGCCTGCAGAGCCATTCCCGCTNCTTCTCGATATTGCTACGAGCGTTGCTCCCGAAGGCAAAGTGCGAGATTCTCTGCAAAAGGGTGAGAAACTACCCGAGGGATGTGTGGTCGATGCCAAAGGAAATCCGACGACCGATCCTGGCGATTTCTACCAGGCTCCAGGGGGAGCATTGCTACCTCTCGGTGGTTCCGTAGGATACAAGGGATTTGGCTTAGGGTTGATGGTCGATATCCTGGCGGGGGCTCTCTCGGGCGCAGGATGTTGCACCGCTGAAGACGTGCCAGCCAAAGACGGATTGCTCTTGATGGCCATTGATGTGGAGAAATTTGGCCCCGTTATGGATTTCCACCGAAATGTCTTGAGTTTGGTCGAGCATGTGAAGTCTTGCCCTCCTGCACCAGGTTTCGATGAGGTCTATGTGCCAGGAGAAAGGGAACATCGTACTGCCACGCAACGTAAAAAAACGGGCATACCTTTGCCGGTAGACATTTGGGAAGAGATCATTGCGATTGCTGATGCGTACGAGGCTGGTCGACAAGCCGGGGTTGAGTGTGATGGTGAACGGACTCCTGGACTCGAACTACGTACGAGTGGTAATGGAAGACAACCTTGGCCCGGGACTTAGGCTTTGNCCTGGGACTTTGGCTTTATCTGGCACCTAGGCCTTATCTGGCACGTTGGACCGATTTTTCATAACATTATGTAGCGGATGAATATCCGGGCTAACGATCGCGAACAATCATCAACCCACAGAGTCGGTCCTATGTTAATTGGCAATCCGATGGTATTCCGAGAACTGCCGTTGGAAATGGCGCTTGCCAAGGCTGCCGAAGCAGGATACGACGCATTCGAACTCTGGCCGCCACAGATTCTAGAATGCAAAACTGCAGCGCTAAGGCAGCAGTTAGCAGAACGCATTCGCTCGATGGGAATTCTTCCCTTACGATTGAATTGCGCTGATCGAGAATACTTTCAAAATCTATCAAGCCACGAAGACATCCCGCAGGCGTTGGCCGGGCTTTGCTCCGATATCGACATGGCTGCAGATTTGGGAATGACACAACTGCTCACTTGGGAGGGTCGTGGCGATCGGGGATATACGTCAGAAGAGGTTCATGGATGGGTCCTTGATGCCACGGCAGATTTATTCAATCAGGCCTGTGCCTACGGACGTGAGAAAAATGTCAGTCTNACTATCGAGGTTCATCCGTACTCTTTAGGGATCGACATCGACTGGCTGATTAAGCTGTGCGATCAAGTCGACGATCCGGAGTTCTCTGTCACCTACGATTGTTGCCATTTTGCTGTTGGACTCCCTGAAGATTACATCACGGCAATCAAACGATTGGGGAAGCGGATAGGACATGTCCATTTTTGCGATAGTGATAAGCAGAGCTCCGAATTGCATTTCGCTCCTGGCAAAGGGTGCCTCGACTTGGAGGGAATTGTTCATGCACTTGTCGAGGTTGAGTTTGAGGGCACCGTGATGCTCGATCTTTGGCTTTATCCTCTTCCCGAATACGGCACACAAATTGGTGTGCCTTACGTTCGAGAGGTCATTCGAAAACTAGGTTTATAAAAATGAAGGCAGCCGTTTTACCTGAAATTGGAAAGCCGTTGGAGATTCGGGATGTTCCCCAACCTGAAATCGGCCCTGACGAAGTTTTGATTGCCACTCAAACGTGTGGAATTTGTCGGACCGATGTCCANATTCAAGATGGATTGGCGTACGTTCCACAACTTCCGCACATCCCCGGACACGAACCTGCAGGTTTAGTAGCCGCANTNGGTGATCGAGTTCGTGGATTTGAAGAGGGGCAAATGGTTGTGCCGCACTTGTTTCTGACTTGCGGACAATGCACCTATTGCCGCACGGGTCGCGACGCCCAATGCACGGATGTTGGTGGGATTATCGGAGTCACAACTGAGGGAGGCTTTGCGGAGTATTTTAAGGCACCCGCCGCAAATCTCTTACACGTACCGGCGGGAGTATCCTGCGATNTTGCTGGACTCACTAGTTGCGCCGTCATCACTGCCGTGCATGCCTTCCGNCGCGCTCGGATAAGCGTTGGTGATACGGTTGGCGTNTTGGGGACTGGCGGGATCGGTCAGATCTTAATTCAGATCCTGAAGCACGCGGGTGCAAGGGTTGTTGGGCTGAGTCGCTCGGNTCGCAGTTTAGAANTTGCCAGCCAGGTTGGTGCAGATCTCTGTGTGAAATTGGGTGACGAANGTGCTGCAGAAACGATANTCGATTATTCTGGCGGACTAGGTGCTGCCGTCNTCTTCGAGTGNGTCGGCNTTGCATCGACCATGAAGCTGGCCGCCGAATGCACAGCCCGTGGAGGACAAATTGTCGTGATTGGCGAAGAAGCCGAGTTCCCCGCGATCGATACGATTCAAATTGCGCAACGCGAACTGGAAATTATCGGCTCGCGAAATGGCTCAAAACAGGATGCGGCCGATTCGCTCCAATGGATTGCTCAGGGGATTATCGACCCTCCTATTGTCCAACGATTCACACTCGATGACATCAATGACGGGCTAGCGATCGTTCGCGATGGCTCGGCACACGGTCGCGTCGTCGTGAATATCAGCGACAAAGCGTAGTGGTTTAGCCCGAATATTTCACACGCTTTTCCGAACCGAACTTGGAACTACTGAATNACCAAAAACTACCAAGTATCAAATGGCATTCGTTCCAAAAACTTGAGTTGACGCAAAATTCTTTACCCCGCAGGGGGATCATATTCAAGGCCCAGGGTACCCCAGCTGGTGCTTCACACGAGGCTAGCGCACTTGTCCTTACCCACAAATAGGTATGTCATCCTGAAGGAGCGTAGCAACTGAAGGATCTAGCCCGCATATTTTATCCGCTCCTGCTGCGGCAGCCTAAGTCCTTACCTGGCTGCGTTAAGCTTCGANTCACAATCCTCAACGTGTCAAAAACACGCCTCCGGTTGCAAGCCTCGCATGCC
>PATG01000058.1 GCA_002713555.1 Planctomycetaceae bacterium | reverse complement strand
TATGGTGGCGACCACAATGTACTCTTGAGAAACACCTCTGCTGCTTTGAGCGACTCGCCTCAAACGGACGAGTTGGGCGAAAATTCACCGGTAGGTGTGTGGAGCTTCCAAGATGTTACGTCCAAAGTAGGCCTGCCTGCAACACGTACTTACCAGGCTGCTTGGGCAGATTATGACAACGATGGGCACCTCGATCTCGCAATTGGGGGCCGGCTGCTCCGGAATCCGGGAAATGCCAATCACTGGCTGCGAGTTCGATTAGAGAGTGGGGCTGGCAGCAACCGCAGTGTAATTGGGGCAAGTGTGCGAGTCCACGTTGGTGGATGGATACTTACTCGCCAGATCGCTGGTGGTATGGGGGAAGGCAATCAGAACGAACAAACGCTGCACTTTGGACTTGCTGATCACCAGGATCCCGTCAAGATCGACGTGCGCTGGCCCGATGGAAAACTTCAGACACTCGAATCCGTAGTGGATCAGTTGGTCGTGGTGAAACGCTTACAGTAAATATATTAAGTCTTTATTGAGATGCCATGATAAAAAATTTATCGCTTCCGGGTCGTTGGCCTCATTGGAGTGGGTTTGCGCTTTTCGCGATGTTTGCTTGTTGTCAGCCACGTGTGCTGGCAGATGAGTCTGAGCAGAACCTCTGGAAGGCTGCCAGGCAGGGTGATGCGGCAACTGTAAAAACACTGATAGGGCAGGGGGTCGATGTTGACGCGCCTGCCAGATATGGCGCTACGGCGCTTTCTTTTGCTTGCGATCACGGGCATCCTGATGTTGTTAAGCTATTGGTCGAAGCAGGTGCGAACGTCAATGTGACCGACACCTTCTACCATGCCACGCCCCTAGATTGGGCTGCCATGGGGGGGCACACTAAATCAATCCAACTGTTGCTGGAACACGGCGCCAAAGGTGGCAAGGCATTGCTACGCACGTCTACAGAAGGTGGGGCTTTGCCAATTGTCCAAGCGATCTTGGCTGCCGTCAAAATCGAACCGGAGTTTCTGACATCCTGTCGAGACATGGCAGATGAACGCCAGTATCCGGAGATTGTTCAGGCAATTGAGGCTGCCATCCCCGCGACGAGTACTCCAGCTAGGGTCGTGCCGGATGAAGTTATGCAGTCTTATGCTGGGACTTATAAAAACGATGAGGGACAAAGCTACCAGATCGAATGCAGCGACGGCAAGTTGCTGATAAGTAGTTCTTCCATGAGATTGGACCGGCTTCGTGCCCGTAACGAACAGACCTTTTATTTTTTTGAAACCACCTATACCTTCAACCTTGCCGAGGGGCAGGTTGTTGGATTCACCCGAAATACGGGGACGGTGCCCGTTCTGTACAAGAAAATGTCCGACAACGATGTCCTGGATGAAGTGAAGGATGAGCCTTCCCAAGTTGTCGTACCAACGCATGAGGAATCGACAACAGTCTCCCAACCCATCGATCCTCTAGCAGTCCACGAGGAAGACCGAGCCGTCTCGTCGATCCATTGGCCGCAGTTTCGTGGTACGGGAGCTCGAGGGATCGCCGATGGCCAGAACCCGTCCATGGTCTGGGATGTGCCCGAGGCCAAAGGAGTTTTATGGAAAACCCCCATCGCGGGCCTAGGCAATTCCTGTCCGGTGGTCTGGGGCAATCAGGTTTTTCTAACAACTGCCATTCAGGGTGGAGATCGTGCCACCTTGCGAACGGGTCTCTATGGTGATGTTGGTTCTGTGGACGACGATTCCACGCATGCGTGGCAAGTCATCTGTCTGAATCTGACGACTGGAAAGATGGAGTGGGAGCGAACGGCTCTCGAAGCAATTCCGCTCAACAAGCGGCATCCTAAATCGACGCATGCTAATCCAACTCCTGCAACCGACGGTCAGTGTGTGATTGCCTTTTTTGGTTCTGAGGGATTGTATTGCTACAACATGCAGGGCCAACTGCAATGGAAAAAGGTGATAGGGAGTCTTGATAGTGGTTGGTTCTACGATGAAGAGTATCAATGGGGATTTGGTAGTTCGCCCATCCTCTACGATGGAAAGGCGATTGTGCAGTGTGATGTGCAGCATGGGTCTTTTATCGCGGCTTACGATGTCAGAAACGGAGATGAAATCTGGAAAACGGATCGAGACGAAATTCCTACCTGGAATACGCCCACACTTTACGAGGGCATAAGTGGTCCGTTATTGATCACAGGCGGTACGCGGTATGCGCGCGGCTACGATCCGCGAACCGGCAGTGAGCGATGGCGACTTGATCGACAATCCGAAATTTCGGTACCCACGCCCTTCGTCGTTGGCGATCTGGTCTTTGTGACGAGTGGATATCGCCCCATCAAACCGATCTATGCGATTCGCCTTACGGCAGAAGGTGATATTTCACTTGACGATGAGCAAACGAGCAACGAGCACATTGCCTGGAGCAATCAGGACGGTGGTCCGTACTTGCCCACGCCCATCGTCTATCGCGGGTGGCTTTATGTATGTAAAAATAACGGCGTGCTCACTTGCTATGATGCCCGCACAGGGCAACGTGAATACCGTGAGCGACTTCGAGGAGGAGGTGCAACGAGTTTTACGGCATCGCCTGTGGCGGCGGATGGCAAGCTGTACTTTACAAGCGAGCAGGGAGTCGTGATGGTTGTCCAGGCCGGTCCAAAATTCGAACTGCTGTCCACAAATCCACTTGGCGAACACTGCCTGGCCACACCGGCGATCTCTTCGGGAAGAATGCTTTTCCGCACCGAAGGTCATCTGATCGCAGTTGGAGAAGAGTAAAAAAGTAGCCATCACTCTCCGAGTGATGAAGTTTGCAGTACTATGTGGCTTTGTTAAAATGCCGTCTTGCTGAATTAGTCGACAGTCTGTAGGAAGGAGTGGATTTCTTGTTTCTATGAAAATTCTACGCAAACTAATGGCATTGCAGCATGAGCACGGGTATCTGGACGATGCGATGCTTCGCTCTCTGTCAGCTGAGTTGCAAGTTCCTCTCTATCGACTGGAAGGGCTGGTAAGTTTTTATCCCGCTTTTCGCCGTACTCCGCCACCCAAGCATGTGGTTCATGTTTGTCGAGATGTGGTCTGTTGTATGGCGAACAATCTGCCTGCTGATGAGACCCTGAATCAGCTCCTGGCCAATGACGAAATTGAAGTTGAACATGTCTCCTGTCTGGGACGATGTGATTGTGCTCCGGCACTGGTGATCAACGAGCAGCCCATCGCTCCGCGAACCATGTCCCATACGCAAGATGTCTTGAGCTCGCTGCAGAGAAACAACCCTGCGCTGCAGGATCAAGATGGTGAGGAACCCAGAGCCTGGATGTGCGACCCTTACGAGTTGGCAGATCGTTACTCCACGGTTACTCGATTGGCACAAGACCTTGCCAGGCTGCAGGAAACTTGCGTTCGTGAATTGACAGACAGTGGTCTGCGAGGCATGGGCGGGGCAGGCTTTCCGACGGGGCGCAAGTGGGATCTGGTGGCGCAAGAGTCCTCGCGACAGAAGTACGTCATCTGCAATGCTGATGAGAGCGAACCCGGCACATTTAAGGACAGGGAGATTTTAGCACAACTTTCTTACTTGACGATTGAAGGTATGGTGCTGGCGGGTCTTACTATCGGAGCTGAGCAAGGCATTGTTTATCTACGGCATGAATACTCGAAGGAACTGCGGTTACTCGAAGAAGCCATACTTCGAGCGCGTGAACAGGGTGTGTTGGGGCAAAATGCCGCCGGGTCGGGACAACCGTTTGATATCGAGGTTTTCATTTCTCCGGGCGGGTATATTCTGGGGGAAGAAACGGCTTTGCTGGAAGCCTTGGAGGACAAGCGTGGCGAGCCACGTAACAAACCTCCTTATCCTGGCACCCATGGTCTTTGGGGTAAGCCCACCTTGATCAACAATGTAGAAACATTTGCACTGGCCACATCCATTGTCAAACAGGGGGCCAAATGGTGGCATGCACAAGGGCGGGAGGGTTTCTCGGGTCTGAAATTTGTTTCGATATCGGGAGACGTAGAGCAGCCGGGCGTTTATGAAGTACCCATGGGAACCTCAGTTGCCGAATTGATCTCCCTGGCCGGCGGTATGCGTGGTGGCGCCCAGCTAAAAGCATTTCTTCCGGGGGGCGCTAGTTCAAACTTCTTAAGCGCCCAGTATGTAGACACCCCTCTGGATTTCAAGGCGATGCAAGACGCAGGGAGCATGATGGGGACTGGCGCGCTGATTGTCATGGCAGAAGATCGTAATTTGTATGAATTGGCTACGAATCTTGTTCAGTTTTTTCGCAACGAATCTTGTGGGAAGTGTGTTCCTTGTCGTATAGGCAGCGAAAAAGCCGTTGGAATTCTCCAGGCAGTACAGTCGGGTGAGGGTTCTCGGGATGCTTTGCAGATACTCCCCGATTTGGGAGAGACATTGGAGCAAACTTCCATTTGTGGTCTAGGCCAAGTGGCGCTGAATCCGATTCTTTCCATGCTGAAGCATTTTCCTGAGGAGTTGCCCGCATGAACGACAACGCAACTGTTCAATTGACTATCGATGGCCAGCAGGTCTCCGTACCTCAAGGGACGAGTATCTGGGATGCTGCACGTGAAATAAAAAAAGACATACCCGTATTATGCCACTCGCCTGGTATGAGTCCCGTGGGTGTTTGCCGGATGTGTGTGGTCGATGTCGGTGAGCGTGTCTTGGCTGCGTCGTGTGTCCGTGATTGCCAGGAGGGCATGGAAGTCCATACCAACTCACCGGCTGTCGAAAAACATCGTAGCATGTTGACGCAATTGCTGTTGGCCGATCATCCAAGCCCCTGTGAGCGCGAGCAGACAACCGGGGACTGCGACCTAGAAGCATTGGGGCGACGATATCAGCTATTGTCTGCCGAAGAAAAAAAGTCTGTCCAAACGGCGGATATGCTGATATCTCAAAATGGTAGATCGCAGGATGAATCATCACCTGTGATCGCTGTCGATCATCAAAGCTGTATTCTCTGTGACCGTTGCATCAGGGCTTGTGACGACATCCAGTCTAACGAGGTGATCGGCCGTTCGGGCAAGGGATACGCTGCGCAAATTGCTTTTGATTTGAACAATCCGATGGGCCAGAGTACCTGTGTCGCCTGCGGTGAGTGTGCCAGTGCCTGTCCCACCGGTGCCTTAACGCATAAACCCATCACATTGCCGATCCTACCACGCGTGGAGCTTGATTCAGTGGACAGTGTCTGTCCGTATTGTGGCGTTGGGTGCGCGGTGACATTCCATGCGAAAGACAATCAAGTTGTTTATGCTGATGGGCGTGATAGCCCGGTCAATCATGAACGACTATGTGTTAAGGGCCGCTACGGTTGGGACTACGCATCTCACCAACAAAGATTGACGAAACCCCTGATTCGCCGTGATGAATACTATCCCAAGGGGCCCTTGTCGGGTGAGGTGCAGGCTGCTATTCGCGCAGACGGCCGTAAACCGGGTGGCGTGGTTGACTATGATGAAGTGATGCCTGCATTTCGTGAGGCGACCTGGGAAGAAGCCCTCCAGCGGGTTGGCCAGGGAATCACCAGTATTCGCGAAAAGTTTGGTGGCTCGGCTTTAGCTGGTTTTGGATCTGCCAAGTGCTCTAATGAGGAAGCCTACTTGTTTCAGAAGTTGGTGCGTGCTGGATTTGGTTCCAACAATGTGGACCACTGCACGCGTCTCTGTCACGCATCTTCGGTGGCAGCATTGATGGAAACGATTGGCTCAGGCGCAGTGACCAATGTTTTTGCAGATGTGCAGCATGCCGATGTAGCACTAGTTGCAGGGTCTAATGCGTGTGCCAACCATCCAGTGGCAGCAACTTTTATGAAAGAAGCCGCCAAACGGGGTACGAAAATAATTATTGTTGATGTGCGTCGGCATGCCTTAGTAAATTTTGCCACGCATTTTGCACAGCTACGTCCTGGTTCTGATGTTGCTTTCTACAACGCGATCATGCATGTCCTGATCCAGGAAGGACTCATCAACAAGACGTTTATTCAAGAGAGGACCGAGGGATTTGAGCAGTTGGCCGATCTTGTTACCGACCAGTATTCGCCGGCTCAAGTGACCAAGATCTGTGGTGTTGCGGAGGACGAGATTCGCGAGATTGCACGTTCTATCGGCAATGCCCAGGCCATGATGGTGTTTTGGGGGATGGGCATTTCACAACACGTTGTGGGTACCAACAACGCCAGGTCCTTAATTTCGCTTTGTCTCATGACGGGAAATGTGGGACGGCCAGGTACGGGATTGCATCCGCTGCGTGGCCAGAATAATGTGCAGGGAGCCAGCGATGCCGGTCTGATTCCGATGGTCTATCCTGATTACCAACCAGTCAACGATAGCCAGATCCAGAAAAAGTTTGAGAGGGCCTGGCAAACCAAGCTGAATCCACAGCCGGGCCTGACCGTAGTTGAGGTCATTGCAGGAGCGCTGGAGAATTCGATACGTGGCATGCTCATTCTGGGAGAAAATCCGTTTATATCCGATCCCAATCAGAACAAAGTGCGGCAGGCATTGGCCAATTTGGATTTTCTGGCCGTGCAGGATATTTTTCTGACAGAGACGGCTGAATTTGCCGATGTGATTTTGCCGGCCAGTAGCTATTTCGAAAAAACGGGAACCTACACCAATACAGACCGCCGTGTTCAACTAGGGCGCACCGTACTTCAGCCTCCCGGCGAAGCAAGAGAAGATTGGCAGATCGTTTGTGATATTGGTGAAAGTATAGGTCTGCCTATGAAGTACAATTCATCTGCCGAGGTCTTTGAGGAGTTTGCAGAATTAACAAACAACTACCGGGGACTGAATCACGACAATTTGGGAGCCCGTGGTAAGCTGTGGCCATGCGCAAACCCAGAGGATGAAGACGGTGTGCAAATCCTGTTTGATCAAAGTTTTCCAACTCCATCGGGTCTTGGGAAATTTGTTCCTTGCGAGTATATAGCGGCCGATGAGATGCCCAACGAGGAGTATCCTTTCATCCTTAGTACGGGACGGCTTTTAGAGCATTGGCATACGGGCAGCATGACTCGTCGTAGTCGGGTGCTGTCGCAGATCGAACCCAGCGCATTCATTGCCATGCATTCGCAGGACCTTAGGCAGCTGCATATTAATACAGGGGATACTGTCTGCGTACAGAATCGCCGTGGAGAAATTGAATTGACAGTTCGTCTAGACGATAGTTTGGATCCAGGAGTTGTGTTTATTCCATTCCACTTTCGTGAGGCGGCTGCCAATGTGTTGACAAGCGAAAAACTAGATCCTGACGGGAAAATCCCAGGTTTCAAGTTCTGCCCAGTTCGCATCCTGAAAAAGGAAGCGTAGCTTTTGGCCCGGAGATAATACCACCGCGGAGGTGCAAGTAAGAAGGGATTGTCGGGATCTTCACAATTCCGCTGTCAGCCTCTATCGAGGCTATCCTTTACAGAATAAAATGATTTCGAATATCCTGGTGAACAAATTGGGCGCAGATGTTGTGTGTCTCAATTTGCAAGTCTCAATTATTTTTTACGAAGTGTTCGATTGATTTCTGAGTTCACGGTTATGGTACGACACAATTGGCAGTCAGAAAGTACAAAGCAGTTTAGAATCAATTCATTGCAGATTCGAATCTTGGTATTGCTGTCTATTGCAGTATTCTTGGGGCTTATTTCTACGTGTCCTAATACAACGTGCCATGCTGAGCACACAGAAGATTCCCAGGCAGAGCAAATTGTCACATCTGCCCCAACTCTTTCGATATCCCAGGAAGCCGATGGCCTTACCGTCAAAGTAGACGGTCAATTGTTCACTCGCTATTTGATAAAATCTGGTACCCGACCTGTTCTGTGGCCGGTAATAGGTCCTACTGGCGATCCCCTAACACGGTCCTATCCTGTGAGCAAGGCTGAGCCGGGAGAAGCCACGGACCACAGGCATCACCGATCTATCTGGGTTGGCTACGAAGGGCTCAATGGAGTTGATTTCTGGCATGAACCCCAAGCCGATCATCAAAGGACGTTCGAATTAGGCCAAACGATCAACCGCCAGTTTTTGAAGAAAACGTGTCAGGATAATATGGCAGTCATCATTTCACAAAATGATTGGATCGACTCTCAGCAGAAACGCGTTTGTGAAGACGTGCGGACGATCTACCTGGGAGCAAATGCCAGGCAACGATGGATTGACTATCAAGTCGTGCTTAATGCCACTGACGGCCCCCTGCAGATAGGAGACAGTAAGGAGGGGTTTCTGGCCATTCGCATTGCCAGCACGATGAGAGTCGATGCAAACCGAGGAGGCAAAATTATATCCAGCCAAGGGATTTCGAACGAAAAAGCCTGGGGCAAAGGGGCATGCTGGGTCGATTACCAAGGACCTGTTGGAGACAACTTAGAAGGGGGCAACACATTAGAAGGCAACACAGTAGGTATTGCTATCTTAAGCCATCCCTCCAGCTATCGCCATCCTACCCGCTTTCATGTGCGTACGTATGGTTTGTTTGCGGCCAATCCATTTGGCACGCTTGCTTTTGAGAAGAACCCACCAGAAGTGACGGATCGTCCCCTTACGACGACAGTTCCGTCAGGCGGGACACTCACCCTGAGGTACCGTATTATTTTTCATCGGGGTGATGAAAAGCAGGCGAGGATTGCAGAGCAATATGCTGAATATGCAGCCGAGTAAGAGATTTTTTTGTCTACAACAGGCTCTGTGCCTAGTTTAAGCATCAACCTTCTGTGCCGCAGCAGGAAGCGCCATTTGAAACTCAGCACCGCCAGATGCGCATTTTTTTGCAGTCAAATGTCCTGCATGATCCTCTACGATCGTTCTGCTAATTGCCAATTCGATGCCCATGTCGTGTTCCTCTTTTGTATACTTTTCGGGGCGCAAAAAGGAAGAAAAGTAAACAAGTCTTGTTGGAAATTAACGACTTACGTCATTTGAGATCTTTAGCGACGCAATCGAAATTGATAAAAGACAGCGCATGATGATGTGTCAAAATAGACAATTTGAAGAACGTATTAAGCTTCTAACCAATCGGGAAAAGCAGATCACAGAACGTCTAGCAGTGGGCATTTCATCCAAAAGCATAGCCAAGCGATTAGGGATTTCTTCAAAAACTGTCGATAATCATCGCGCAAATATTCTCGAGAAGATGGTGCTGGATAACGCAGCCCAACTCGCTAGACTTTTTGCTTCGATTCAAACAGCGCGATCCAGTTAAGGCATTTGTACGTCCAGTCGGCCTTTATTTTACGCAAGTTGCATTCTATTGGAATGGCGATTCAATAATGGCCTATTGGGTCTCGATAGTCGTATCGGTAAGGTACGTACTGTTGCGCTGCGACCAATGCGCATCAACTTGTAGGCTCTGGTTCCGTAATGAACTGATACTGACCCGGCACAGGCGCTGGACCTACTGGATTGGAAGCCAATGTGATGTCGTCTGGTCCCAGTTTCATACGGGATGCCAGGGCATCGGTAAACTTGATTTCCTGTCCCGAGTAGGCCGCTTCGCGTCCAATTGTGGCCGTTATCGAAGAATCGGCAACGCCTTGAATTTCAACAATGGGATCGCCTGCACGGATGGAAGCAATCAAAGCCTTATGTTCTTCAACATAGGGTAGATTATTCTTTGTCCGCCCGTTGTTATTCCAGAGTCTTTTACCCGAGAAATCTTTGGCGACGCTGGCTGTGCTGCCTGGGCTAGGTCGGATGTCCATCGTTCCTTTGGTGCCAATAAACCGATTGGTAACTCGGCCTTTCGTGCCGGCGATTTGTCGGCATTTGAAAGCAACCCGGGCTCCATTGGCGTAGTCGTAGTCGATTGAGAAGTGGTCATAAATATTGCCATATTGCTTATCATTCCGAGAAATACGGCCGCCACTCCCATAAGCTGCCACTGGCGGTCCGCCAAAAGCCCAATTCACAGCGTCAATATTGTGGATCGCCTGCTCAGTAATGTGGTCTCCTGAAAGCCAGGCGAAATAGAGCCAGTTACGCATCTGGTATTCCATGCCATCAAATCCGCCCCACCTCTCCCAGTCTGCGGCGGTACCCCGTGTCCAAAGGGCTCCCCCGCAGTAATACTGATAAGCGCCTGTCAATTCACCAATTAACCCGTCGTGAATCTGTTGGATTGCAGCCTTGTACGAATTCTCACGTCGATACTGTGTTCCCGACACAATGGCCAGTCCTGTTTCTTTGGCAATTTTTCCTGATTCAAGAACATGATGGTAAGTGAACGGGTCGACGCATACGGGTTTTTCAACAAAAGAATGTTTGCCATTCATGAGGGCTTCGCGGAGTGTCAGATAGCGTAGCCCGGGAGGTGTCGTGTGTATTACATAGTCCACATCGGGATGGGCACACAGTTGCTTGTAGCTCTCTGGGCCAACGAATCGAGCGTCGGGCCGGACATCAAAGGCAGCTCCGATCCCGGTTTCCAGATTCGTGGCAGCTTGATCGAGTCGGTCCTTAGCCAAGTCGGCCATAGCGACTAATTTGACGTTGGCAGTTGCAGCGACCGCGTCCGTGACAGCACCGCTGCCTCGACCACCACATCCAACCAGGCCGATCCTGATGGATTCATCCCCGCCGGAAGCGGAGTGAACTGCTTTCGGAAACAAAGTGGCCCCGGTAACAGCAAGTGCAGAGGCAGGAACGGATTGTTTGATAAACTTGCGACGCGTCGATTGGTTTTCTGACTGCATGAGATAAACCCTTCTGCAGATTAAAAGGCGACAACTAGGTTAAGGAGAGTGCTAACTACTGAAAATTGGAAAAACAGCTGAACTTGCTGCCAACTATTTCGTCGAAACCTCATTCGGTGTAGAAATCCCATTCGGTTTAGAAATATCAGTTGTGGTTGAGATTTCTATCGGTTTGGTGCCGATTTGCCAACGCCAAATCCTAACACCTGTGATATCCCTCACGATATCCTTCAAGGCGGGTTTTTTCAAGATGCATGCTGCAGTGGCCAGGGCGTCGCTTTGGATTGCCAGTGGTGCGGTGACGACGGCCATCATACGATTTGTGAGCGGCATTCCAGTGCGGGCATTGACCACATGGGAGTAACGAATCGAATCGATCTCTGCATATTGCACTGTGTCTCCAGAAATGGACACACCACAATTCGCCAACCGCATGCTACCCAGATTAGGTACATCAATCTTCCAGCCTGTGGTTCCAGGTGGAGCCTGGCTAACCACAAAATCGCCTCCAGCTTCAATGCATGCGGAATGGATTCCGTGTTTTTTAAGGACCTGCAAGGCTTGATCGACTATATATCCCTTTGCGACCGCTCCTAAGTCCAATTGGATACCTGTGCGTAAGACAAGTACTGTTCCGTTTTTTTCGTCAATCTTCATTTGATCAAAACCGACTCGGTTTAGTGCACTCTCAATCTCACCCTGCGAGGGGAGTGAATTCGTTTTTTTTGCTTGCTTCCATAAGTTGATGATGGGGCCCGCTGTAGGATCCCATACGCCATCCGTGCAATCGTATACTTCGTAGCTGTAGGATAAAACGTTCATTAAGTCCGGGCTGACACGCCTGGTGTAATTCGAAATCGGAATCTCTTCATTGCCCACCAGGCTATTCAATTCACTTTCTGGTACAAAATGACTGAGCTTTTGCACCAATTCAGATATTCGGAGAAACGCTGTTCGGCCTGCCTGGTGTGCAAGTTTTTTGTGCTGTGCCCATACGCTGATGCGAACAGGCATAGCCATGTGAATTTGTGTGAAGGTATAATCGGACAATGGTTGTGGGTGATCTACTGTTGCGTGATCCACTGTTGACGAGTCGCCCGACAGTTCTTCTTGATTAGATGGCGAGATGCTCCGAAGTGAAGAATCAGCCAGTGTGGCTTCTATCGATGGAATTTTAGCCTGCGGGAGAGTCAGAAGACACATTGTCTTTTGTTCGGCACTCTGGAATAGCCTCCCGGATTGGCTGACAATACCTGGTCTAGAAAAGAAAATTCCACAGACGCCAAGTATTCCACAGACACCAATCAATCGGATAGCATGGACGCGGAGACGACTTGAGTGACCAATCACGGGGATTCCCATTCGAAATGAACAAAGTTATTTCCCAATGCTTTATTCAAAAATATTGAATGCCTAATAATGATACTCAGTAAAAAACAGCAAGTATATGCCTACCTTTGGTTTGGTTTTATTGTCGTCGTCGGACTGGTTTGGTGGAATGGCAGTCGGGATTTCACTGGCGGTGCTGTGGGGACTGATGCCAAGTCGGCAAAAAAAGTATCGGCAGTCATCACGGATAAAACAGATCAGATTGTCGAATTTAATGGTGACTCCTGTGAAGTGAAGTGGAGTTGTGCCAACGCTTTGGGGCAAGTGCANGTCGGTTACTTTTACAAACTTAACGGCAAAGNAATCCTTGANNGTAGCAAGCAACTCAAGCATATAAATGTCGAATTTGATGTCACTCAAATGATGGCAAACGCATCATCGCTTTCAAAGAAACTGCAAGGTCCGGGGTTTTTTCAAACGGAACTTTATCCCACATCTACTTTTATTTCGACTTCTATTTCTAAGAGTCCACGTAATGACGATCCCGAAGGTACAACGCATGTCATCGAGGCAAATTTNCAGCTTCGTGATGTCACCAAATCAATAACGATTCCGGTTGCATGCGAATTTTCTAATGACCAGTTTTCACTCTCCAGTACTTTTAAATTGAATCGGCTGGATTACGGNATTGTCCATCCTGTTTCGCTGGAAGATAATGGCATTCATGAAAATGTGCTACTCAATCTCGATATACGAGNTGATGTCAGTTCTCGTNTTGCTGGCAAGAACGGCCGAGAGAACGCAGCAATTGCAGGAGTCGATCTCGGCGAAAAATTCACGGAAGAAATTCCTGCAACCTTAGCGCAGTTTGAGATGATTCGAGTGCCTGGGGAGGCATCCAAAGGAATCCAGGACTTTTATCTCAGCAAATGCGAAATTCGTTGGGAGGCTTTTGACTATTGGGCACTTTGCCAGGACCTTTCTGAAAAGCAGGCTGTCCTTGCACGTAATAGATTGTTGCGTCCGAGTGCGCCTCATGATTTGGAAGCCATCTATAGAAGNTGGGGCCGCAAAGANCAGCCCGTTATTGGCGTGAGCCAAAAATCCGCTCAGCTCTACTGTCAGTGGTTGTCTGAGCAAACGGGTAAGCCCTACCGCCTGCCAACAACGGCAGAATGGATGCATGCGTTTGAGTTAGGAGGCGAGCAGAAAATATCCGAAAAGACAAAGATTGCCTGGTATTTGGACAACAGTCTTGATGACGAAGGATTCTACAACCGTGCCATGAAGGTTGGGACACGTGCGCCAAATTTATTGGGCCTCCATGACATGTTGGGNAATGCGAGCGAATGGGTTTCGGACCAGCAGGTTGTGCGTGGCGGGAATTTTCTTACAGCTGCGGACGATTTGACTGGTGATCATCTGGAATCAGAAGATCAAAGCATCTGGAATGCGAATTANCCCCAGCTCCCCAAAAGTATCTGGTGGTACAAAGATGCCGACTATGTTGGTTTTCGAGTACTCTGTGAGGCGGAGTAATCTTGCGTATTTATTTGCGAGCAGATCTATGGCCCCGTGCAATAGTGATCACCACAATTGTCTCAATCACAGAGACATAGCGCTTGGCAGGATAGGTTGTGCTTGCACCCATCTTAAGTATTTTGGATCGACACTGTTGTCGCGATTCGCATCGCCAACAACTAAACNGTTAACACTAGCGATGCGCCGTACCATACCGTCTTGCTTGTTGAGTACATAGATCTCGCTATCGGGGCCTACGCCCCAACGTAGATCGGTCCGGCTAATGAATTGATCGNTGTTCGCATCGCGCAGAAACTGGCGATAATCTTTATCGGTGCCATTATGCAGAATTTCTATCTCGACAAACGGTGCTAGCCGGCCTCCATCTAAAGAGGTTGCGTTTGTAAAGTCGTCACGCTCAATTGCGCTCTGTAGGCTACTTCGGGTGAGGTCGCCCTGCTGAACATTTTAACGCATTTCGATCACCGTTTCCAATCGTTGCAATGACACATGTAGATGTGACGATTTGAATGGTTCTCAATGGTAGGATTCTGAGAATGTTTTCAGCTCGCTGCTAGCGTTCCTGGAAGTTGAACTTCTTGAGTTCCGGCCCACTCCCTGGAGATAATCGACTTTCNCGCGCGTGGTGCACCACCGAGTAGAATTAACATCGATGACACCTCNCTCCACATTGGATGGCACTAGAGGGCTTCGCCTTTCCACTCTACGAATCCTTCGATGGCCT